>JACDGI010000752.1 GCA_013821665.1 Anaerolineae bacterium | reverse complement strand
CAATCATCCACGCCAGCAGCGGACGCGGCACCAGAAGCCAATGATGCCGATGTACCCGACTGGTTGGCGCATATGGATCTGGCGCAAAGCAGCCCGCCGGTTGATGAAATCCCTGATGACAGCCCGGATGTTGATGATCCGATGGCATGGCTCCAGCAAGACGACATGTTTGATGCGGATGAAGAACCCGAACCCGTCAGTTTGGATGATGATACGCCGGACTGGATGAAGAATTTGGGTGGCTTGCGCTCGGAAGTCAATGAGGAGCCGCAAGCGTCGGCCTCGCTGCCAGATACGGGTGCGCTCGATTGGTTACAAGAATACGCGGCTGAACCCGCTGCCGATGAGTCGGATGTCAATTTTGAGCCAGAGGCACAAGCTGACGAACCGCTTGAGGCGGATATTCCCGATTGGTTAGCGGATGCCTATCATTCGGATGCTCCGGCGCTCGAACCTGCCGCACCATCGTTTGCTGACGAATCAGTTAGCGAGATTGATGACGTTCCTACAGATAATGAACTGCCGCCGTGGTTGACCGAAGATACACCGGCAGAGGCATCTAACGAGCTGTTTGGTGAGTTTGATACGGGTATGCTGCGCGAAGCTGCTGAGGCGGATTATCCGGCAGCGCCACAACCGGCGGCATCGGTTCCTGCTGATGAACCACCGGCTGCTAAAGGCCGGATTACCGATTGGCTGGAACGCGAAACCAATGCGGCTTCAGCGAAAATCGAACAACAAGATGATTTCTTGAATACACTGCCTGATTTCACAGCGAAATCGACAGGTGAATTTCCGGCTGCCGAATCGAAAGCACTGCCCGATAATTGGTACGACCAAAATGAACCGGAACCTTTTGATGCGGCGGATGGTGTGCCAGATTGGCTGACCGAACTCCAACAACAGGGCGATATTACCGTCGATGAAGAATTACCGTCGATGGAACAGCAGGGCGGCTCCGATTATGATATGCCGTCGGATGATGATTTATTCTCAGGGTTAGGCAGCTTACCCACAGCGGAACAAGGGGCTGCACCCGCGAAAGCCTCCGGTGAGTTCTTTAATACCGGCGAACTGCGTAATATTGATGACATTCTGTCTTCCTACAAAGACCTCGACACGCATGTCAGTGATGCCACGGGCAATCTGGTCAATCAGGCCGACTTTGACATGGATAGTTTGCTATCTGATGCCGAGTTGGACAAGATTACTACGCTGCGCCAAAGTGATGAGCGCAAAGCCGAGATGGGTGATATTTCGCCCGATGCGCCCGATTGGCTGTCTGATATTGGCGTGAGCGTTGGTTCGGATGATGTGTCGGCTGCGGCGATTGTGCGTAAACAGGCACAAAACGAGCGCGAACTGGAAGATTTGCCAGATAATCTGCGGGCGCTCCATGCGGCTGGTTTGGAACTTCAGGCACCTGTGGCGGACGATGCCCCTGATAATATGAAGGCGCTGCTGGCTGGCGTGCCAGAAATGATAGCGCCCACGCCGATGCGAATTGGTAAGCCTGCGTTGGCCGAAGATTTGGTCATGAACGCCGCCCAACGCGAAAAAGTCAATCTGTTGCAATCGCTGGTCGCTACCGATGAAAGCCAGCAGCAATCGCAGCTATCGGCTATCGACGCGACACTGGATGACTCGCCGGAACTGGATGATCTGGCGGGTGTCAGTAGCAAGGCGGCAGCGGCTGTGGTTTCCACACGACCTATCCGTCGTGCGCAGCCTAAGATTGATCGTTTGTTGATCGCTGCTGTGCTGGCAGTAGCCGTTATTCTGCCGTTTGTCGTGCGCGGCTTACGGATTGGTCAACTGCCTCCGGTGAGCTTTGCGGCTGGTAGTCCGCAGCAGGTCGCCTTTGACCGTGTGGCTAATCTCCAACCGGGGGATCGTGTTCTGATTGCTGCCGAGTACGGGCTGACCGACGCGGCTGAACTGGATACGACACTCGATACTTTACTGCGCCACATTTTCTCGCGCGGCGCACGTCCGGTCATTGTCAGCACCAATGCTATCGGGCTGCTGCACGCGAAGAATGTGTTGGAACGCGGCGTTGTTTCCGGTCTTGATATTAAAGTGACGACTACAGCAAACTCCGGCGTGGTGGTTAGTCCCGGCTTAGGGCTGGATCGTTTTGGACGGGTTATCACCCCCAACGTCGATTATGTCATAGCGCCCTTTATTGCTGGTGAAACCATTGGTCTGCGGAGTTTCAGCCAGAATCTCGCACTGGCGCTGGCTGTTGATCTCGACGGCAAACCGACCAATTTACAAGTCACCTCCTACAACGACTTCGCGCTGATCGTGGTCATTGCCGAGCGCAGTGATGATGTACGCCGCTGGGCGGAACAAGTCGCACCACTGACGAGCAATCCGCTGTTAATCGCCGTGAGCCAGTCTGCCGCACCGCTGGCCGAGCCGTACACGGTTGGTAACGTCAATGGAATGCTGGTCGGTTACAAAGACGCTTATACCTACCGTGCTATTCTGGACGCGCAAGCACCAGTCGCACCGATTGCCGGAACGACGAATATCCCAACAGTTGTGCCGACCAAGCCGCCCACCATCACACCGATTCCACCGACAACGACCGTCGTGCCGACCGCCACCATTACTTATACGCCAAGCGTGACACCGACAATCACGCGTACACCAACCATCACGCGCACGCCGACCATTACCAAGACACCGACCATCACACCGACGTTTACGGCAACGGCGACTGCGACTTACACGCCGACGAATATTCAGGCAACCGGTTTGCCAGCCACATGGACACCCACCACCGTCGCTGGTGGCAGCAGTGACATCGGTTCACAGGGTCTAGTAATTATGGGCGTGGTCAATGTATCCGAGGCCGTTAATGTACGTGATAATCCGTCGCGTACAGGCAAGCCGATTGCTTCAGTGCAACCGCGTGCCAGTGTCCAAATCATTGGCCGAAATGAAGACGGTACATGGTTGCAAGTCAAGTTGGATAATGGCACCGAAGGTTGGGTGTCGGCGCAGTTCATCCGCATTATCGAACCGGGAACAGGCACACCGACCGCGGTGGCCTATCATGTTGATCCGAATGCCTATGTGTCGCTGCTTTCCGACTCCAATTATCAACAAGCTTCGCCCACACCGGAAGCGACGCTAACGGTACAGGTTCCGGCACTGCTGGCGGCTCCGGCGGCTGCACCCTTGCCCGCGCAGGGGTCTGTTATCCCGCCCGCACCGTATCGCGACCAACGCTGGTACGGTATGACGCTCGGCTTGCTGGCAGTCATCGGCATTATCGCACTGGGGGCGGTTATCAATATTGTGCGCGGACTGTTCCGAAGGGGGCGCAAGTGAGTGGTGAACAGATCGGCTTATGGGCCGGGTTTGTCTTCACGTTAATGGTATTCAGCTACCTGCTGGGGGATAACTTCCTCTACCGGTTGGCGATCTATGTTTTTACGGGGCTGTCGGCGGGTTATATCACGCTGGTGACGGTAGAGAGTGTTTTACTGCCGTGGATTCACGGTACGCTGCTGTCGCCGGGTATCGATATCGGTGCGCGTGCCTTGGGGTTAGTTCCATTTATCATCGGCTTGCTGCTGCTGTTTAAAGCCTCACCGCGTTTAGGACGAGGCGGCAACATCGCCATCGCCTTCATCATCGCGGTGGGTACGGCTGTGGCTCTTGCTGGTGCGATTGCCGGTACGTTGATCCCGCTGGCGCGTACCACCAGCAGCGCGGTTGCCCTCGACCCGCTCAATGGTTTCTTGATCTTCATCGGTGTCGCCAGCACGTTGGCTTACTTTCAATATCTGGCACGACGCAGAGCCAATGGTCTTATCCAACGGGGCTTAGTGGTTCGGGCGATTGGCGTGGTC
>JACDGI010000751.1 GCA_013821665.1 Anaerolineae bacterium | reverse complement strand
CCGTTGGGCTGGTACAACAGATTTTGGATGTCGAGTGGTTCGCCTTGAATCCAGCTCTGGAAAGACGGGGCAGCCACAATGTTGTTGAGTTCCATCGCCAGCTTATAACGGGCTTTTTCGGACATATAAGCGTCGATGTCCAGCACACCGAGTTTGGTAAAAGGTGGCTGCTGCACCTGCATGATGACATCTTCCAAGGAGAGGTTAATGCCACGCGCCCAGTTATACTCGAAGATATTCGAGATGATGACGTGTTCTTTGTCTTTTATAGGCTGAACATTCATGCCAATCAATGCCAGAAGCGCGGTGACGATGCCGCTGATCTTCTCGCGGTTGACCTCTTCGTTGCCAACCCAACCTTCTTTGGGGGCGGCCAACGAAGCAAGGATGCTGATAGGCAAACCGGCATCCGAACCCGGTGTATAAATGCTGTACTTGGCGATACTTTTCAGCCAGCGCAGCCGGTCGGGCACAATGCCCCAATTGTTCAGACCATCTTTCCATTGGGCCGCTACATCTGCCGCATAAGCGGGTGTGTCCAATCCCGCACGCCGTGCATCGTCGGGATTAATCCACGGCTCGAAATCCGACGGTTTGAAATCGGGGAAAGTCAGCAGCAGATTGGTAATGTCACCCTTGGGATCAATAATAATCGCCGGGATATTATCGAGGATGGCTTCTTCTAACATGGTGATACACAGGCCGGTTTTACCGCTGCCGGTCATGCCGACCACGATGGCGTGCGTCACCAGATCACGCGCATCATAATAAACGATGTCATCCGTTAGTTTATGCTCATTCGGGTCATAACGACGACCCATATAAAACGTCGTTGGCGCTTCAATAAAGGGCATGAGAATTCATCTCCAGTCTGTGATACGACTATACAACCCCGGCTTAAAAGGTTAGTCTATGGCATTGGTTGCTTCATCATTTATTCTAGCACATTTGCTCTAAGCGCGATGCTGTGAATCCCCTTAATCATAGTCCATTCTGTTGAGCGAGCAAAGTTACTAATAAAGAAGCTGACTATGTTAAAATGACACTTGTTCATGAGTTGGAGGAATACCAATGGTCGTTAAAGCAATTTACGAAGGTGGCAAGTTTCGCTTACTTGAGCCTATTCAATTGATAGAAGGCCAAACTGTCACGCTCGACATTCTGTCTGAAACTCCTAAGATGACTGAAGCTGAAGCTATTCGAGCGGCGTTAGGTGATACGGTTCGCTGGTCAGATCCTACAGACAATCGTAATGCTTGGGTTGAAGACATGGCAGACGAAATTGATACAGCTTTTCAGGGTAATCCTCCTTTGTCCGAGATTATTATCCAAGACAGAGGAGAAGTATGACTGCTTATTTCTTCGATAGCAGTGCCTTAGTGAAAAGATATGTTGCAGAAAGTGGCACCGCTTGGGTTAGAACTATTACAGCACCAAGAGCAAGTCATACAATTTTGATTTCTCAAATCGCTCCTATTGAAACAGTTTCAGCAATAATGCGTCGAAAGCGAGACGGTAGCCTTCCGAATCGTACTGCACAAGCAGCACGTTTGTTGGTTGATCGCCATGCTATTCGTGAATATAAAATGATTTATCTATCCAACGAAGTTTCGCAAATTGCTGAAAACTTGTTAGATAACTATGCCTTACGAGCAGCGGATGCTATTCAATTAAGTGCAGCGTTAGAAGCAAATGTCAAACTTTTAGCTTCTGGACTAGCTCCTCTAACATTTGTCTGTGCCGATACACGGCTCAACACTGTAGCTGTCAGCGAAGGTTTACCGACATATGTTCCTGTCTAATGTTCCCAGACTGCCGCATAGTGATCTGGTTGAGCGGATAACCCATCAAAGTGAACGATCTTTAAGTGGTGAACGTTAATGGCTTCCAAGGCGTGATGATAATACTCCGGACAGTTTTCACCCCACGCCACCTGACAATCGCGCAAGGTGACTTCAGAGGCATTGTGCAGATAAAAGGCCGAGTTGGGATAAGTCGGTAAGCCTTCGCCTACGCAGGGACGAATATCCTGTCGCCCGCCTTCCCAATGAGTCCATTTATTCATTTCCATACGCACGTTATCGAAGAACACATCATGGATATGTCCGGGTTCGCTGGCATAAACAAAAACGCCGTTTTCACCTTTACACAAAATATTCGAGAAGCGCACATGCCGTACATGACCGATGCTGTCGGTGGCTTCCCACGGCGCGAGGCAGATATAAATGGGTTCAGCGCGTCCCCACCAATCCGTATCAAAGAGGCGTGTCTCGATGACGATGTTGGAGAAAATAATATTCTCGATGACGCTCTCGTGGCTCATATGAATGCCTAAACCACGATTGCTGGATTGGATGGTACACGAGTCAAAGACCACATTGCGCATAGGCGTGTGGGCTTCGCAGCCAACCATCAAAGCAGTAGAGGTCGATACCAGTGTGCAGCCCGTCACGGTGATATTTTCGCAGGGGCCGAAATCACCAGTGTTATCACAGGCTTTGAGGCATATGCAGTCATCACCCGCTACGATATGGCAGTTGCTGATGCGAACATTGCGGCATTGATCAAGGTCGATGCCATCGGAGTTGGGCAGCTTGAGGTCGTTCTGGATGCGGATGCCGTCGATCAGCACATCTTCGCAGCCCGAAAGCCGCACCGTCCACAGCGCACCATCGCGGATGGTGACATTATGAAAATCAATATTGCTGCCACCGATGAAGAAAAAAGTGAAAGGACGCATCCGCTGCATCCGATAAATATAAGGCAGTTCTTCAAGGATATATTTTTTGCCGCCACCGTCGATAATGCCGCTGCCCGTCACCGCGATATTTTTAGCGTCATAAGCGATGATAAAGGCGATACTCTGGTTGATGTTAGGATAAACATTTTCCATCTGCTTTTTATCAACGTGCATATGGACGAAGTCGGCTTCCTCGCCGCTGGCTTCTAAGATGCCGCCGCGTTCGACATATAGTTCGACGTTATTTTTGAGCTCGATGCTCCCTGAAAGGAATGTGCCGCCTGCCGGAATGATGACCCGTCCGCCACCGGATGCGGTACAGGTATCAATCGCCGCCTGAATCGCGTGCGTATCTTTGGTCACAGCATCGCCGACTGCGCCATAATCACGGATGTTGTAATCTGCCATGAGTGCTTTGCTCCTGTGAAGTTGGTCGAGATCATGCGGCGAATTATACCCAATCACTATAGGTTCAAGTTATTACAGATTGAACCCTTTTTAGTCGAATAAGTGTATTTAGGACACATGAGTGCTGAAAAGGATTTTTACATGACGAAGAAAATATTTTTCTCCCTGCTGGTAACTTTTTTGCTGCTGACCTTGACCGTCTCCGCTCAGGATGCGCCCACTACATTTACCCTCTATAGCGACCAACCAGTCGTGCCACACAGCGACAAGACCACTGATTGGGATTATCAATATACTGATCCCGGCGCGGTGATTTACCACGATGGTAAATTCCATATGTTCCGCAACGGTTTCAACGGTTGGCCGGCTTCGGTGCAAATTGGTTACGCGACTTCCGATGATGGCCTGAAATGGACAGAAGTGTCGCCTGATCCGGCGATGATGACCAAAGATGTACCGTATGCCAAAGTCGCGGCCTTAGCTTCAGATGTGGTGGTGCAAGACGATGGCACTTGGGTAATGTATTTCTACACATGGAATACGCTCTCCGGCAGCAGCGCGGATGGAGCGATTGGACGCGCCACTGCTAAAGATCCATCCGGCCCTTGGACACCGGATGCTGCGCCGGTATTAACCCCCGGCAGTGCTGGCACATGGGATGAACTGCGGGTGTCATCGCCGCGCGTGGTCAAGACGGACAGCGGCTACAGCATGTATTACAG
>JACDGI010000750.1 GCA_013821665.1 Anaerolineae bacterium | reverse complement strand
CACAAAGAAAGCGGCTTGACCACCCACCAATGGAAATGGTGTATCACCAATCAACTCGGCAGGGCCATCAATCTCGAAATCAATGACTTTGATGGCGTAAGGCAGTCGGTTGCCGAAGCGATCAACAATTTTGAATACAAGGCGTGTCATATCCGCCCCATCGGCATTAAGTTCGCGATCATCCGGCAAGAGAAGCAGTTGGTAAGGCACAGGGCTACAATCAATTTTCTGTTCAGCGACCTGCTGGCCTTTGATATAGCCCTTGATGTGCAAGAACGGCAGCTTGCCGCCCCATGTTAGCCACAAGTTCATACCGGGAACCGTAAAGGGTGGATAGGCCAAATTGGGGAAGGCTGTACGATCTGGTTGATAGCGACCCACTTGACTTTCGCCCACATAGACTTCAATTTCATCGCAATTGCTAAACACAGTCAACGGATCATTACCACCACCGCTGCGATCACCCATTGACCAGACGGTCGCAGCGCGTAATACAGGGCGAATATCCGGCGAAATCTGGCTTTCGTAGAAATAAGCGGCGTATTTCGGCAGACGGAACATGTCCATCACGCCGTGATAGCAAATCATATCGCCGGAACCGAATTCCTTGTGTGTGTTATAGTCGAAGGCACACCAACCGATGGCACCGGCAACGTTTGCCATACCCATCTGCTTATCCTGCACACGGGCATGTCGCAGCGCATGTTCAATTTGACGTTCTTCTTGGTCAAAACTTTTGGTGGGATACATATGCCCGTTAAATTCGGTGACAAGATAGGGCGTATGCACCGGTTCGATCACGCTGTTTGAAAAGTCATTGTAAGTAAACACGTCTTCGAGGAATTGGCTTTCCTTGAAGTACCGCACACCACCGGTTTGGCGCGTCGGATCAAGTTTGTGAGCCAGATCATTGGTTGCACGGTACAAAGCCTCATTGTCCGGCGACTCGTTAATCCGCACGCCCCACATGATAATCGAGGGGTGATTGCGGTCGCGCATAATCATGGCTTGTACATCACGTAGCGTAATCCCTTGCCAATCGCTATCACCAATAAACTGCCAGCCGGGGATTTCCTCAAATACCAGTAGGCCTATTTCATCACAGCGATCAATAAAATGCGTCGATTGGGGATAGTGCGAGGTACGGACGATATTGCAGCCTAACTCGTCCTTAATAATATCAGCATCTTTGCGTTGCAAGCGGGCTGAGGCTGCCGCGCCGATAAACGGATAGGTTTGATGACGGTTCAGGCCCATCAGTTTCAGATGTTCGCCATTCAGATAAAAGCCACCTTCTTTGCGGAATTCGGCCTCGCGGAAGCCATATGGGAAAGCGCCATTATCATCGATACAGTCCGCACCTTTAAGCAGAGCATTATGAATTCCATAGCGAACAGGGTTTTGAAGTGTCCACAATTTAACTTGTGGCAGATTGTCAAACACGATGGTGATTAATTTTTCATTTGTATCAAGATCAACCTCAACATCCTTTGAGGCGACAGTCGACAGATTTGGCTCGGTTGTGCCGCTGTTAATGCTCGTGTGGAGTGTGATTTTTTGTGGTGATTTGCTGAGGTTCGCAATGGTGACATCAACCTCGACTTTTAGTTGGCTTGTCAACACATTCGAACTGCGTACAAAAACATCTTTGATATAAATCGGCTCGACATAGCGCAAGTTCACTTCGCGATAAATGCCACCGAACGTCAAATAATCAACGACGAAGCCAAAGGGTGGAATGTCAGGCCGTTCGCTCGAATCCAGACGGACGGTCAATATATTTTCGCCAGATTCGGTGAGATGATCGGTGATGTCGAATGAAAATGGTGTGAAGCCGCCTTCATTCTCGCCCACTTTCACACCGTTGATAGAGACCTCAGTCGCAATCATCGCGCCATCAAAATCAATAAAAACGCGTCGTCCATTACGCGCCTCTGGCAGTTTGAAGCGCTTGCGATAAGTCGAAATAAACTGATAGTCCATATTGTCAAAGTTGTGGTAGGGCAGAACTTTGTTGGTGTGCGGCAGAGTGACCGCTTCGAACTGACTATCTGGAACAGTCGACTGCACATCAGCGGGCGAAAAAAGCCAGTTGTCGTTAAAAGCAATAATGGAGCGCAAGGGGTTAATCCTTAATAAATGTGGTTAAACGTTTTCCCAATGATAAACCTTATCAACGCGTGTTGGCAACACGAGTTGACTCAAAACAGACCAACAACCCTGCCCTCATCATCCAAATCGACGCGCTCAGCCGCCGGATGTGATGGAAGTCCGGGCATCGTCCGCATTTCGCCGCATATTGGATAGATAAATCCTGCTCCGACTGATGCACGTACTTCGCGGATGGGCAGCCGAAAACCAGTTGGCGCACCTTTGATGGTGGGATCAGCCGTAAAGCTCAGATGGGTTTTCGCCATACAAATCGGGAACTGACCGAAACCATTTTGCTCGAAGGTCGCAATTTGCTTATTGGCTTCCGGCGTATAGTCTACCCCATCGGCGCGATAAATCTCGGTAGCAATGGTTTCGATCTTTTGCTTAATTGACCATTCCACCGGATACAAAAATTTGAAGTCGTTGGGTTGATCGCAAGCGGTGACGACCATTTCTGCGAGTTCGGCTGCGCCTTTACCACCCTGTGCCCAATGTCGCGCGACCGAAACACCAACCGCGCCCGCAGCCATCGCGATTTCCCGAATGGCTTCCATTTCCTTATCGGTATCAGTTGAAAAGGCGTTTATGGCAACGACCGGATTAACACCAAACTTACGCATATTTTCGAGATGGCGTACCATATTGGCCGCACCGGCTTCCACATCCGCCACATTTTCGCTGGTTAATTCGGTATCCATCGGCTTTCCCGGTACGATTTTGTACTTACCCGTATGAGCTTTCAAGGCACGCACTGTCACGACCAACACAGCCGCATTCGGGCGCAAACCGGAAGCACGGCACTTAATATCAAAAAATTTCTCCGCGCCGATGTCTGCCCCGAACCCAGACTCAGTAATCACATAATCTGAACATTTGACAGCGATCATATCGGCCAGCACTGACGAATTTCCATGGGCGATATTGGCAAACGGCCCGCAGTGGACAATGGCGGGTGTGTTTTCGAGGGTTTGCATCAGGGTTGGCTTGATGGCATCACGCAAAAGAACCGTAGCCGCACCCGCCGCCTGCAACTGTTCAACCGTAATCGGTTTCTTATCATTGCTATAAGCGATTACGATCCGACCAATACGCGCCCGTAAGTCTTCAATTGAAGTAGTCAGTGCTAAAATCGCCATAATCTCGGAGGCGACTGTAATATCAAATCCGGTTTGACGTGGAATGCCATCGCCTTTATCACCAAGACCAATAATGACGTTGCGTAAGGTACGGTCATTAAGATCCATCACCCGCCGCCAAACGATATTATGCTCATCCATATTGAGCGCATTGCCGTGATATAGATGGTTATCAATCATGGCCGCGATTAAATTATGTGCCGCCGTAATGGCGTGAATATCACCAGTCAAGTGCAGGTTAAAATTCTCCATCGGTATGACTTGGCTGTATCCACCGCCAGCAGCCCCACCCTTGATACCAAATGTCGGCCCTTGCGATGGCTGACGGATCGTAATAACTGCCCGTTTGCCAATAAAATTGAGTGCTTGCCCCAAGCCTACTGTCGTGGTGGACTTTCCTTCACCCAACGGTGTGGGTGTTATAGCTGTAACATCCACATAGCGTGCATTGGGACGATCCTTTAGTCGATCCAAGACTTCAAGGTTAATCTTCGCCATATACTTGCCATAATGCTCAAGGTCAGTATCAGGATCTAAACCTAACTGTTCAGCAATTTTATTCACATGAACCAGTTTGGCAGC
>JACDGI010000069.1 GCA_013821665.1 Anaerolineae bacterium | reverse complement strand
AAGGTACAGGGTGCGGATGAAGTTGCAGAAGTGGCGATGGCCTTCAATTCGATGGCGGATGCCTTACAGCGTGGCGAAATGCTGCGTCGCAATCTGATGGCGGATATTGCCCACGAACTCCGCACACCGCTGACCGTCATGCAAGGGAATTTGCGTGCACTGCTCGACGGTGTTTATCCGCTGGAAATGCGTGAAGTGGCGACACTTTATGATGAAACACGACTACTCAGCCGTTTGGTAGCCGATTTGCGCGAACTGGCCTTGGTGGAAGCTGGTCAACTGCCGCTCAATTTACAAACAGTCGAATTGAAAAGCACCTTGAGCAGTTCGATTGAACAATTTAGCTTGGCGGCTGAAGCGCAGGACACCCATATCGAAATTTCGGAAGCGCCTGTGCCCACTGTTCGCGCTGATCCTGATCGTCTCGTACAAGTCATGCACAATTTGTTGGGGAATGCTCTGCGTTATACCCCCGGCGGACGTATTACGATTGCTACCGAGCAGCTTGCCAACCTTGTTCGCATCCGTATCACTGATACTGGTACGGGCATCGCAGCGGAAGATTTGCCGCATCTGTTTGACCGTTTTTATCGTGCTGACGACTCGCGCTCAGGTAGCAATAGTGGTTTGGGATTAGCGATTGCCAAGGCATGGGTCGAGGCGATGGGTGGGAATATCGGCGTGGAAAGTAATGCCGGTGAGGGCAGCAGCTTTTGGTTTACCTTACAGGCCACCAAAGGCTAGAAAATACGATTAACCTCAACCGTTTTGCCACCCAATACTGGTGAGACAAAACTTTCTCCCGGCTCAAATACACCCAACCGCTTATACGCCCCGTTTTCGTGTACATACACTTCGATAAACTCAAGTTCGGGGTCAACCATCCAATATTCAGGAATAGCAAAACGTTGATAGAGGTTGAACTTATCCTTACGGTCTTTCAGCTCAGTACTGGGCGAGAAAATTTCAATGACGAGTTCAGGAGGGCCTTGTAAATATTTCTTGCCAATCGTGCAGCGGCTGTTCTCGGCAATCCATATAATATCTGGTTGAGGAATATTGGCATTATCCAGATACAAATCCATTGGTGCGTGAAAAACCTCACCATTGGGTTTGAGTTCTTCGATGAGATATTCAATCTGACGGCTAGAGCGCTGATGATTCGGAACGGGTGAAGGACTTACAATGAATTCTCCATTTAGCAGTTGGGTTGGCTGCATAGTTTCCGGCAGCGCCAAAAATTCTGCGGCGGTCATGCGCGTTATGACGAGTTCAGCCATACGTTATGCTCCTCACACTTTTGGATATTATGCCACAAAATAGGTGTTGACGAATAAATGAGGTATCAAATGTTGGGGATGGGAGGGAGGATACATAGATCCCCCCACTGAGGAAAACCAATCGCTAATAAAACTTGATAACAATATCGCCTAGAACGTTGGCGGCTTGCTCAGCACCCGTGACCGCACGGAACATATGCCGGTAAATCTCGCGCATCTTAAACATCCGTACTACATCATTAAGATCAGTCGGTGCATCAAATAGATGGGCCAGTGCTTCGGTGTACAGCCGTTCCATGCGGTTGCCGATAGCCTTGACCCGCATCGAGTGGTTATTGGCAACCTGCGGCTGATGTTCAAGGTTTTCAATTGCCAGATATAACTCTTTGGCGCAGTGGTGCAGCAGTTCAGCCATCGCCAGTAAATCAGTAGTCGGTTCAACACCCAGAACATACATTTCGTTAGTAGTGGAATATGCATAATCCAGCACATCGTCAATCGCCCGCGATAGTGCAAATAAATCTTCGCGGTCAATGGGAGTAACGAAGCTGCGGTTAAGATCATCAATCAAACTCCGGCGGATCGCGTCGGCTTCTTTTTCCAGCCGATAAACTCGCGCGGCCTGCGGCTTTTGTGGCTGACGCATGAAAGCCATCAATGCCTGCGTTCCTTCAACACTTTTGGCGGCCTGTTCACTGAGGCACACGATAAAGCGGTTCGGCTTCCGTTTAAAGAAACCGTGAAATTGGTTTGTGACCTGTGTAAAAGCGCCCACGATAACAACCCTTTCATCCGTCTTCTATCACCCACTGTCCTTCGATCAGTCGATGATACCGTTTGCTGTTGATGTTAAGCCATCTTTAAGAAGATGATCTTTTGTTTAAGAATATGTTAAATTGATGTTTTGCACAAGCAGCAAATTGGACTGTGGCTAAGCATTGGTATACAAGCCATAATCTGAGCTTAATCCGTGTCCTATTTTTGATATTCACAAAGGTGTTTTCATGCCCCAAGCCTATATTGCTGGCCCATTATTTAATGAGGGTGAACGCTGGTTTGATGAACAGATCGAACGTGTTGCTGCTGAGGCAGGTTTTATGACCTTTTTACCCCACCGCGACGGTAAAGAAGGCAAGATTAAGAATGAATCCAATATTCCCGCGATCTTCGCTGAGGATGTAGCCGCTATTGACCGTGCTGACATTGTTATTGCTAACTTGAATGGCATCACGACGGATGATGGAACATCATGGGAATTAGGCTATGCTTATGCTAAGGGTAAGCATCTGGTGGGCATCTATACGGATTGGCGGCTACAGTTCAAATATCAAGTGGTCAATATCATGCTGGAATGTTCACTCAATAAACTGGTACGTTCACTCGATGAACTGCGAGTCTATTTGCAAGACAAAGCCTGAAGCGGCTGTTTAAAAATGTCTTAACAAACTCCTCGCACTTCAAAGCGTTTGCATTTGTCGCTATACTGCATACTTGTTAATCATCAGGAAACAATCTATGCGTGATGTGGTGGTTATCGGTGGTGGCCTCAGTGGATTGGCCGCCGCCCGCGAATTACAGCGTCTTCAGATTCCTTACCGGCTCATCGAAGTGAAGAAACGTCTGGGTGGGAGCATCATCAGCGAACAGCGTGCAGGTTTTACGCTGGATGGTGGCGCTTTCGCTTTTCATCGCGACGACGATTGGTCATTTCTTAAAGAACTCGGTTTGGAAGACGCGCTGTGTCCTGTTAAAGACAGCCACCGCCGTGATCTGGTGGCCTTTAAACAGGGCAGCCAAATGTTGGTGGATGCGCTGGCACAAGGTTTAACCGGCACCTTCATTCATCGGATGGCTGTCAGCAGCATCGGTACTCTAGACGGACACTTTACGCTGTGTCTGGAAAATGGTCTGATGTGGGAGGCTGCGGCTGTGATTTTGGCTGCACCTGCCCGCCACACGGAACGCATGTTACGCACGGTTGTACCGGAGTTCAGCCAGAAGTTGATGGATTACGGTTACGACACGATTACGCGTGTGTCAATCGGCTATGAGAAGGATGACATGCCGGTGCCACCGATTTTCCCGTGGGATGTGGCGATCCCGTTTTACGCATGGACGGACGATCCCAACCGTGTGCCAGCCGACCATATTTTGCTGAACGTCGGCGTGCGGATGCTGCCGAGAGCCGTCAAAGCGGATGCGATTGTCCAAGAACTGCACCGCGAGATGAAAGCCAGTGGCAAGCCAGTCGTCAGCCGGGTCGATTTTTGGGAAGATGCCGATCCACTGCCACCGCATTTGCCTGAATTTGATGCGAAGATGACCACGCTCAAAAATCTACTGCCAGCGGGAATGGCTCTGGCTGGCAGTGATTATGATGGTTTCGAGTTTGCCAAGCGCATCCGGGCGGGTCAACAAGCGGCACAAAAAGTCGGAGACTATTTTAAGTCATGACCGATTTGCAGTCACAATTTCCGCACTTATTCAATACGACGTATCGTGAACCGATTCAAATGCAATTTGAGTTGTGGCAAACGCCGCCTCAAGATCGCTTGATTAGCAACGTCAACCTTGTGCCGTATATCGGGGATAAGTGGCTGATTATTCAGGTGGATAACATTTTCTGGGAACTGCCGGGAGGGACACGCGAACCGGACGAACCGTTCCCCGAAACCTTAAAGCGTGAATTGTTGGAAGAAGCCGGAGTACAACTGAAAAGTATCACCCCATTGGGCGCATGGCACTGCCATTCGAATGCACCCCAGCCTTACCGTCCACACCTGCCGCACCCTGATTTTTACCGCTACGTGAGTTATGGCGAGGTTGAAATCGTGGGTCAGCCGCTTAATCCCAGCGATGCCGAACAGGTCACGCTGGTGGAACTCGTCACTTTAGAAGAAGCCATCCGACGTTACAAATCCATCGGTCGGGATGATTTTGCCGAGTTGTATGCTTTAACCGCCCTGATACGTGACCAAAAAGCCCAATCCTCTTAAACAGCCGTTGTCGGATTTTTCAATTCATCCAGCACTGAGCGTGCAATACGGAAGCCACCGCTGTCACGGGCTGCCGGTAATTTGCCCGCGTCGATCAAGCCCAAAATATCTTCAGGCTTCATACCCATATAGGCGGCTGCTTCTTTAACGGACAACACATTGGCGACTTTGATGGGTTGCGAGCGCGCTGGCATAAAACTTTCTAGCGGATGGCGCTGAGCAGGACGCTGCTGCGGTTGCTTGGGGCGGTCTGACGATGATGTGGGTGGCTGAGCGGGTTTACCACCGTGCCGTTCATTTTGAATTTCACCCAATATGCCCGGCAGATGCGGGGCATTCGGTGGGTCGGCAATCAGAACATAAGCCACGACCACACTGATAATCATCATAATCAGTTGCAAAATTTGCAGCAAGGCAAGGCTGGCCTGAGATGTACTGCCGCCAAATATAATACTCAGGGCGAAGCTCAACAGGACATAACCGGCGGCTGGCAGCATCAAAACCGCACCCGCCGCTTTGACATGGCGGCCTTCGGTTTGGATGGGGCCGAAGTTGAACTTACCCTGCCAGAATAAGAAAGCACCGATTATAACCAGTGCGAATAGCATAATGCTCATTGGACAAACCTTTCGCTTTTAGGGAATTATAACCGACGCACATAATAATGACATGAGCCATCTGTCGCTTGTATTCGATTTGCTACAAAAGGACAGCGGGGATAATGGATATTTGCGAGTCCATCTCTTGGGTTGCAGGCAGATTGTGGATTACAATAAGCGCATTCAGCCATTGTAAGGTTTGTTATCGAGATGCACTCGACGGCATCAGCTTAATTCAAGGAGTCGTCTAAATTATGACCACCACCGCCGAAATTGTGAAGAATAACAAGGATCATACGCTTGCCAGTTGGTCGGTGCAGAACGCGTGGAATCCGATTGTTGTGGATCATGCCCAAGGTGTTTACTTCTGGGACACCGAGGGGAAACGTTATATTGATTGGTCATCACAGTTGGTGAATGTCAATATCGGTCACAGTCACCCACATGTCATCAAAGCCATTCAAGACCAAATCGGCAAAATGGGTTATATACAGCCCAGCCTCGCCACCGAAGCTCGTGGTCAATTGGGTGAACTGCTTTCAGAAATTACTCCCGGCAATTTGAGCAAGGCTTTCTTTACCAACGGCGGCACGGACGCGATTGAAACGGCCATCAAAATCGCGCGTATGTTCACAGGCAAACAAAAAATATTAACCCGTTACCGTTCCTTTCATGGAGCGACGTTTGGCGCTGCCACTGCCGGTGGCGATCCCCGTCGTCATGGGCATGGCCCCGGAGTGCCGGATATTTTGCACTTCCCTGATCCATATGCCTATCGCAGCCCCGTTTATAATGGACGGACGCAGGAAGAAGGCGACCTGATCATGGCCGACATGCTGGAAGAAATTATCCAGATGGAAGACCCCAAGTCGATTGCGGCGATCTTACTTGAAGGTTACAGCGGAACCAGTGGCATTATTCAGCCGACAGAAGCCTATTGGAACCGTGTTTACCAGATGTGCCAGAAGTACGGCATATTGCTGGTTATCGACGAAGTGATGAGCGGCTTTGGACGCACCGGCGAGTGGTTCGGCATCGACAATTACCCGAACGTGCAACCAGATATTATCGCCACTGCCAAGGGTATCACCAGCGGCTATGTACCACTGGGGGCGACGATTGTGAGCGAGGAAATCGCTAGTTATTTCAATGACCACATGTTCTCGATGGGTTTGACCTACTCGGCGCATCCGTTAGCGATGGCTGCGGGTGTAGCCAACATCGAGGTTTACCGCAGCGAGAACTTGATCGAAAACAGCCGCGAAATGGGCAAAGTTCTGCGCCGTGGTTTGAACGATTTGGCCGAGAAGCACAGCATCATCGGTGATATTCGCGGTACGGGTTTGCATCAGGTGATCGAGCTGGTGAAGAACCGTGACACCCGTGAGTCGCTGTCGGCGTTCCAACAGCCATTCACCGAGCCGCTGCAAATTGTCTACAAGACGCTGCGTGATGAGGGCATGAGTACCTTTGTGCGTTGGAACATGATTTTCAACTGCCCACCATTGACCGTGACCGAGGCCCAACTCAAAGAAGGGCTGGACATCATCGACCATGCGCTGACGAAGATCGACAAGTATTACGAAGGGTAGTTGATAGTCGCAAGCTGCAAGTTACAAGTCGCAAGATAAAGGCGGTGGGTGCAAGCTCACCGCTTTTTGATTCGCAAAATTCGAAATGCTGCAAATACTGCACAAACCGCAACTGCTAAAAGTGGTTTTTTCGGCGGATGTGAGGGAGAAATGTGCCGAGGATTCGCAAAATTCTGCAAATTCGTCAGATTCGGAAGCGATTTTATGTCGGTAATGTCGTCATAGTCTTCAGTGTCAGCAATCGTCATAGGCTCAAGCCTCTACCTGAGTCAACAAAGGGCGCTGAAGCGCGCTCCCAAAGCACAATAAGCGGCAAAAGCAGCACAGGCGGCATATGCGACATGCAAAATGTTGCAATTGTGACAAGCCGTTTTTGTAACATTTACAACGATTGGCGGATGTTAAGGTGCGGTGGGAAACCCCTACCCCAGCCCTCCCCCGCAAGCGATGGAGGGAGCAAGACAAATTCTTATAGATATGATAAAGGATTTGATGGGGGAACGGGTTACCATTTGGAAGACCATTTTGTAACTCTTTCTCAGGGTTGGCGCTAACCATTTTGAGGGAGCGGGAGAGGACTCGAGGTTGGTGGAGGGTTGGAAAACCATTTGTCGGGTTAACCGAAAGTAAACCGAGGAAATAATAGATCTGGTTGCGCCGCATCGGGCTAAAGCTGCGACGCTATGAGGAGGGACAAGTGCGCTAAAGGCACTTCGAAATCCAATGCGTTCACATGTCGCAATGTTCATTTAACCTTACCTCGTTTTATTACTCGAATTCTATGTCGCTCACCAAGAACGCTACGCGACACAAACGCAATTTTCTGAGGCAATAGTCGGCAGTATTAGCCGTTTATGAAACGAATATGGGTTTTGCGATCCCATTTATGATTGAGGTGTACAATAATTCTCAGGCTGTAAAAAGAGGTTTTTATGAGACGTTTTTTCATGATTTTGGGCATCATTTTGATGGTTTTTGCTTTTGTCATTCTGACCGTTTTCATCATTCTGCCTTCAGTCGTCACGCTTGATGACACGCCATTCCTTAAAAACATCATGCAGAGTGTCGCTTGCCAGCCGGGTGAAAAGTTGACTGCCAGTTATTCAACCTATGACACCCCCACCAGCACCACCCGCAGCACTTATATGAGCTGCGTAAACAGCGAAGGTCAAGAACGGGATGCCAGCCAGCAACTCATCGGTATCGGTGCTGTAGGTTATCTTGGGCCGTTTCTGGTTGGTTTGTTTATGACGCTTCTGGCCGGAAATCTAGCTAAGAAAGACCGACTTCAGAAGGCGAATGCACAGGTTGCTGAGGCTACTTCAACATGGGATGACTCATGGAAAGACCGTACTAATCAGGCATCGGTTGGAAACTATTCGGAGCCCGCGCCCGCTCATGTGTCGCTGACTCAGCGTTTGCAGGAATTGAAAGAGGCACGTAACGCCGGATTGATTACCGACGCAGAATACACCACCAAGCGAAAAGCACTTCTCAACGAATAATCAGGCTGTGTGATCGGAGTTTGCATGAGTATCAAGACTCTGCCCATTTCTAAAGCGCATCCACAGTTACGTTCGGCACAGGCACAGATGGACGCGGATTATGAACAGCCGTTGAGTGTCGAGTCAATCGCCAGTCACGCCGGATTCTCGCATTTTCATTTCATCCGTTTTTTCCACCGCACCTATGGCATCACCCCGCACCAATATCTGACGCGCAAACGCATCCAACAGGCACAGCGTTTGTTAGCCCTCAGTGACTTGAGCGTGACCGAAATTTGTTTCGCGGTGGGCTTCCAGAGTTTGGGATCATTCAGCACGCTTTATCACCGCCAAACCGGTTATGCGCCCTCGGAACATCGCATTCGTTTACAAGAACAGCAACGCCGTTTACAACTGGCCGCGCCCGCGTGCTTTCTGTTTACCTATGGTGCAATTGAGCAATTTTCGAGAAGCATATAATCGAAAACTTGTGCTATTCTGTCTCCTGATAAGCAACGCATTAAGGAGCAGAAAATGATCAACCGAGTTGGAACCGTGTGCCTGTTCGTGAGCGATCAACAGCGTGCCAAAGCCTTTTATACCGAGAAGATGGGTTTTGAACTGAAAACCGAAGCACCGTTGTATCCGGGAGCCGCGAACTTGTGGATTTCGGTGCTGCCCAAGGGTTCAGAAACCGAGATTATCCTCTACCTGCCGGATGAAAATTGGGAGCACTATAAACAAGTGGTCGGGCAATCGCAGGCGATCACATTGGACATTACCGATATGGATACGGTAGCCGCCGATCTGAAAAAGAAGGGTGTCATCTTCAGTTCGGAACCGGATAAGCAGCCGTGGGGCACTTACGCCACCATCGTTGATTCAGAAGGCAATAAGATTCTACTGGTCGAGCAGCCGAAGTAAATCTGCTTCCAAATCTGAGCATTAATAATGTCGCGGTTTGTCTCGCATGAGGCTAAAGCCGTCATGCTAATCATCTGACAAGTCCACTAAAGGGACTTCGACTCTGTAGGCAAACTTCAAGGAGAATAAATCGTCAAAATCCTGATGCAACAGTAGCAGGTTGAAGCAGCAGATTTTAACCTTAATATGCGTTTAATGGTTTATCCAGCTCAGGTTAAAATAAGTTGAATGGACGCGCTATAATAAGTGCGTCCATTTTTATTTGACTATCAGGGACACAAGCGATGATTACCCGACTTTCCCACGCCACCTTGTTTGTGTTGGATTACGACCAAGCACTCGATTTTTATGTCGGTAAGTTGGGCTTCGAAGTGCGGAATGATGTGAAGATGGATAACGGTTTCCGTTGGGTGACGGTCTGTACCAAAGACAATCCCGAACTGGAAATTGTGCTGTACGAGCCGCATCCGATGGGGCAAATCGACCAAGAAACGGCTGACCAAGTGCGCGTTTTGTTGGAAAAAGGTGTGTTGGGCAGTGGTGTCTTTGAAACGGACGACTGCCGCAAGACCTATGAAGAACTGAAGGCCAAGGGTGTCGAATTCACGCAACCGCCGAAGGATACTTTCTATGGTGTCGAGGCGTTATTTAAGGATGGCTGTGGCAATTGGTTTAGTTTGACGCAGCGCACACAACAAACATCATAACTGTAGACTTCTATCTCATTGATTGCTTGAGTCTCATCGCTATCCGTTTTTATTTTTAAGGGAAGAGTATGGATCTGCTAGAAGCCATTGATAAGTTAAGAGAACAGGATCTTGTGGTTCGTCAATTTGGATCGGATCAGCTTATCCTTGGTGGTGAACGAATTGAAGTGCATGACGATATTGAACTGATTACGGGAAATAACTTTGGTATTCACTTTGAAGCAGGTTGGTGGATTGCTGGATTTCCCGCATTTGGTACTAATCCCATTTCGCAGATAACCGACAATTTGGGTATAGCAGTACAAAGTCTGCTCAGTGTTATTCAATATGATAGGCAAAAGGCCAAGGATTATCAGGGAAAATTGATGTATACCTTGGCCGATCTACAAAATGCTCATTTACCCGTATTGGTGACTGATTATGGTGTTTTAGAGATTTATCAACCGCCAAATGATCCGAAAGGTCTGCGTGGTATTTACGGGAATTTTCTTACGGACTGGTGGCTGCCAACCGACTCTCCAACAACACCTATTGGGAAAATTCTGCTCAAAAATGATACATGGTTTATCGAACAACATGATAATAACCAGCCGATCACTATGAATAGACTGGAAGAAGCCACCCAAAAAGTGCTTGAACTTTTCAGTAGAACCTAGTGATCTGCTCAACACAACTTGCCTCAAGTATCCCAAAGGCTTAACATAACTCAATATCCGTATCTCTAGATGCGCTGTGTTTCTTTGCGGTTTCAAAGGGTAAGTCCATGTTGCTTGCTGAATTTATCCGCCGAATGCCCAAGGTCGAATTACATGTGCATCTGACAGGCGCGATTGAAGCCCAAACCTTATTGACATTGGCACAAAAATATCAGGTTGAACTGCCAGCAACCACAGTTGAGGGTTTAAAAAATTGGTACACCTATACCGATTTCAATCATTTTGTTGAGGTCTATCTCAAGATCGCGGATTGCATCCGTGCGCCGGAAGACATTGAACTGATTACGCGCGAATTTTTAGCGGCTCAGGCTGCCCAAAATATTCTGCACAGCGAAGTCACCTTTACGCCTTACTACAGCACCTTACAAGGCATCTCCTTTAACCAGCAGCTTATGGCGATCAATCGGGCGCGGTTGTGGGCTGAGACGGAACTCGGTGTGACGATGGGCTGGATCATTGATATTCCACGCGAAGTCTCGCCTGAAATTGGGATGCTGGTCGCTGAGTGGGCGTGCAGTGCGATGGATGAAGGTGTGGTCGCGCTGGGACTCGGTGGGCCAGAGATTGGCAATCCGCCGGAGAAATTTGTCGAGGCCTTCGCCTATGCCCATCAGATGGGGATGCCGAGCGTGCCTCATGCTGGAGAAACCGTTGGCGCGAAAAGCATCTGGGGTTCACTTCGCGCTTTGAATGCCATTCGCATCGGTCACGGTGTGCGCTGCTTGGAAGATCCAGCGCTAGTGGCAGAACTGCGCACACGGCAAATTCCACTGGAGGTGAACCCGACCAGTAACGTGTGTTTGCATGTCGCGCCGAGCTTCGCTGAACATCCGCTGCCGCGATTAATGGCCGAGGGTTTGTATGTGACCATCAATTCGGATGATCCAGCGCTGTTCAATACTACGCTCACCGATGAATATCTATTGGCGGCACAACACTTTGGTTTCGACCAAGCCACGATTCAAGGTTTGGTTATGAAGGCCGCTCAAGCCGTATTGCTACCTGATGACCAGCGCGAAAAATTGATCCAGCGTGTCCAAGCGGGGTTTGAGCAACTCGCATCCTAAACTTGCCGCATGGGTCACACAGGCGTAAGATGATTCTTTGAATTATCGCTGCGGTTCAATCGCACTTAAGGATAAATAATTATGCAAAGCGATGCTGTACGGGCGGCCATCAAAGCTGCCGGACTGACTCGTATCCAGCCGCATCTCGAAGCGTTGATGACGAATTCGATCCGCGTGACCAGCACGGCATCCAGTGAAAAGGCGCTGTCGGTCGGCACATCGAAGATCGGTGGTGCGCCGGATTTGCCGGAGGCGGTGGTTTGGCCGGTGATGGGGGATGTGCCACTGGCATTTGTGGCACAGTTCGACCTGAGTGCGGTTGCGACTTTCGATGTCAATAAGCTGCTGCCAGTCAGTGGATTGCTGTCGTTCTTTTTTGATGCCAACCAGCAAGTTTACGGGTCTGATCCATCAGACCGCACGGGTTGGAAGGTGATTTACAGCACAGCGGATAAAGCAAGTTTGAAGCGCCGCGCCTTCCCGGATAAGCTGCCTAAAGAAGCCCAATTCACGCCCTGCGCGGTGACGTTTTCCAACGAAGTCACGCTGCCACAGCGCCCGAACTTGCTGGATAAAACGCTCGATTGGAATGACAAAGAACGCTACGCCTATTCGGATTTCATCGCAGCTTTTCCCTCGGAGGCGGATCACAAAACCTTACATCACCGTCTGTTAGGTTACTCGGATGATCTGCAAGACGACATGCACTTACAGGTGCAGTTGGTGTCGCACGGTTTTAAGGATGACCAATCGCCGGAAGCCAAGGCGATGGTATCGGGCGCGGTTGATTGGCGGCTGCTGTTCCAACTGGACTCGGACTTCAACGCGCATATGCAGTGGGCGAGTACCGGCTTGCTGTACTATTGGATCACCAAGCAGGATTTGCAGGCTAAGAATTTCGACAAGGTGTGGTGCGTCTTACAAAGCGAATGAAGATGATAAGCGGCTAAGAATGCTCTGGTGAAGGCTGCTCAAAAGTTCTAAAATAGTGTTGCCTCTCTCATATCCAACAGGAGTTTTGATTGTCGCCCACGACAGTCGATTAGAAATAAATATGTCCAATACCCATCAGGATTCCCAACTTCTATCGCTTGGTCGCCGAGTCTTCGGTATTTTTATCGCCATTCTCGTGGTGATCTACGCACTCACCAATGCCAGTTCGGGCAAGGGTGGAACCGTGCTTGCCCCCGGACAAGGCAGTTCATCCACGGCTGTGAGCCAACCGTCCGGCAAACCCGGAACATTCGGAAAGCCTACCAAATCGTCCAACTGCGTGGCGGTTAATGGTGTTCAGGATAAAGCCTGTACGCCCGGTGCCATCTTCCCTGATGTGACGGCAGATCAGGTGTGTGTCTCCGGTTACAGTACATCCGTGCGTAACGTACCGATTGCACTTAAAGATGATGTTTATGCAGCCTACAATATCAGTAGTCACTTCACCGGACAGTACGAAGTTGACCATTTGATCAGCCTCGAACTCGGTGGCTCGAATGACATCTCTAATTTGTGGCCGGAACTGGCTGATCCGCATCCCGGTTTCCATCAAAAGGACACTGTTGAAAATTACCTACACAGCCAAGTTTGCAGCGGCAAGATGACACTGGCGAAAGCACAGGCGTTGATCGCGAACGATTGGCATGACGCGCTGAATATGATGCCGGTGGCGCGCGCTGAAAGTTTGGGGCCGGAACCTACTGAATGTCCTGAAGGCTGCGGCTAATTTATCCACGTTGATTGCTTCGAACTCCTGCCTATACGGTGGGAGTTTTTGTTTCTACCGTCAGCCGTTTTTGTGATAAAAATTGTCGTATGCCATAATCAGCCCAAATTGTTGATAAGAAAGGCTTCTTAATATGCACCAGCTCGGACGAGGCGCAATTACCACCGAAAAAGATGTCGATCAGATTGTTTTTGATTGGGGCAAAATACATTTTCTGTCGGACGAAAAAGTAACGGGTTCCAAGAGTGTGAGCTTCGGCACGGTGATCTTGGAACCGGGCAAAGGACACGTCCGCCATAATCATCCTGATGCCGACGAGATTATTTACTTTGTATCAGGCGAAGGTGAGCAAATGGTGGACGATCATCCGGCTGTGACGTGTGCCGCCGGAGCGTGCGTGTGGATACCGAAGGCGGTTTATCACTCGACGATTAACACAGGCAGCGGGCCGTTGATGCTGGTGGTGGCTTATATTCCGGCAGGTTCTGAGCAAGCGCTGCGCCAAGATCCGGCAGTTACGATTATTCCAGCAGGGCTGCATTAGGGATAAGTGGCAAGTCTGAAGTTACAAGTCGCAAGTTATATGCTATACACCTCAGAACCTCGCCCTCTATCCAACGCATTGGAGGGGCGAGGATTTGAGATTTGAATACAATAACGATCAATCAAGGTCTATTCCTTACGTGTTCCCCATTTGTTAAAACTCTATAATCGAAAGTAATCAACAACACATGCTATTCGATATAGAAAAGACATAAAGATGCGGGATGACGATCAAGCATATATTGGCGATGACGGCGAAATCCACTATAAACCAAAAAGAAAATCCAAACCGCCTTATCGACGGGGGAGCAGCGCACTCGTCGCCATCATAGCTGCCCTGATTGGAGCGACAACCGTCATCATCACGACTTTAATTCCGTTTTCTGTAGGTGCAGACACGAAACCTTTAATCTGCAATATCATTGGCTCGTCATTGTCCGTTTGTTCAGGCTCGATATTTCTAAAAGAAACTCAAACCGCACTGGAACAACAGCAGACCGCATTTGCCCAAACTCAAACGGCAGCAGTGGCTTCCGCCCGAATCATTACACCGACAGCCAGTTGGAACGCCATTCTAAAAGTCACTTCAGGTAAACTCTGGCAAGACACGGGCATCCAAGTGGAAAAAGGCAAGCACATCCGCCTTGAAGTTGTCGATGGACAGTGGCGCAAGTCACCCAATGACCCTTATACACATGGCGAAGGAACAGGTTACATTTGTGAGCGTAGTGATTGTGTTGAGCCACTGCCCAAATACCCTACGGATGCACTCGTCGGGCAAATTGGCGATCAATTATTTTTCGTTGGACAAGCGTCTAGCATTGTTGCGGAACAGAGCGGAACTTTATCGCTGCGGATGAATGATGGCGATCACGATATTTGGGATAATGACGGCGATTTAATGGTCGGGGTACTGTCATACTAAGCGGATTATGATGCGGATGATTTGCGGCGGGTCAACGTTAGCGGAAAGGGTTTGCCAGCGGCAAACCCTTACAAATAATCAGCGGTAAATCTCACTTACTACTTGCGGCCAGCCGCCAGAGTCCGTGTGACCTGCTCGATGTGCGCGTCACAATGTTCGTTGTAAATCTTCAGAATATCGTCGATGGTGATTTCACCGATTTCGGGATGAAGGCCGACACGGGCAAAATCGGCAGCGCTCAGGCTGTCCAGCAGCGCACACCAGCGGACATGCAGGTTCCGCAAGATCGACAGTGAGGGTTCAATCGGCAGTTTGTAATCGGCTAATTTGGCCCATGCGCCCTGATCGTAAGGTTTGACCGTGGGCCTATCCTCGGTCAAGATTAAGCGGGTGCGGATATAAGCGTTCATATGTGAGTCGGGTACGTGGTGAACATTTTGTGCCACGCTCCATTCGTTGGGGATAAAGGCCGTGTATAATTCATGTTCGCTTAAGCCCGTGACGAGCTTTTCCCATTCATCGGGGAAGCGGCGGAGGCGGGCAATAATCGTCTGGCGCTGTTCAGGCGTATGAGTTGTCGGCATGGCAAACCCTCCTTGTGTGATGAGTGATAGGCGCATTGTAGCCGAGGCTATAATTGTTTATAGTCCCACGTTAGACCACAGCCCATTAAAACCCGCCCTAGAAATCCCACAAAAAGCCGCTACAATCCATCATTACACATTAAATTTGTTATCTGTCTGATTAGATCAGCGGTTTCCCGCGAGGTTGTGATTTATGGGATCCTATCATGGGCCTAAGGCTAGAGTAATGCGGCGTTTCGGCGAGGTTTTGATGCCACGCCCCAAGTATGCCCGCATCTTGGAAAAACGTTCGTATCCGCCGGGAGACCACGGCAAAGAAAAGCAGTTCCGTTCCGGTCGCCGTAGCGATTACGGTATGCAGCTTACCGAAAAGCAAAAGGTTGCGTTCATTTATAACGTGCGCGAAGGTCAACTCCGCCGTTACTTCATGAAGGCGCGTCAGATGCCCGGCAACACCGGCGCTAACCTGATCGTTCTCTTGGAACGCCGCCTCGATAATCTGGTGTATCGCGCTGGTTTCGCTGCCACCATTTGGGCAGCCCGCCAATTGGTTACACACGGACACATTCAGGTGGATGGACAACGGTTGAATATTCCGTCGTACCTCACCCGCCCCGGCGAAGTCATCAGCGTCGTTGAGAAAATGCGTAAGAACCCGCATGTGGTCGAAGCGATGGAATCCAACGCTTACGCGCCACAGTACTTGACCATCGACACCAACACTGCGAGCGCCACTTTCAGCCGCATCCCAGAACGCGGTGAAATTCAGATTCCCGTCGATGAATCGCTAGTGGTTGAATTCTACAACCGTCTGGCCTAATTCATTCAGACAACTGAGCTTCATTCAATGCCCTGTCAAAACTGACGGGGCATTTTGATTATGATGTGAAACCCTCTGTGCTATCTCCGGTTCAAGTGGTTATAATTGTTCATATAAAATCAAATAGGCGAGAAGGACGGTCTTCGTATGAACTTTTTTAAACGGCTCTTTGGTGGTGGCGGTGGCGTTACAAGTTCTTCGGGGCGCGGCCAATATTATTATGTCAAACCGACAGGCTGCACCGAAGTCGTGCGTATACGTGTCGATACTATGAACGAGATCAGCCAAAACGATGATAATAAAGGCTATTTTGTACGCAAGAGCGCGCGTGGAACGGGATACAAATGTACTCGGACGGCGGAACTGCTGCTGACTTATGACTCGCAGAAGCGTCTCCAAGACACCGAGATTCTGGGCGGCACGTTAGTCACCGAGGCCGATTATGAGGCGTGGTTGCAAGCCGAAGGTCAAAGTGCGTAAGACCTATCTGAACATTGGATAGTTTTTGGGTACTCGGACGGCATATATGCCGTCCCTACAAAAATCAGATTATATGAAATGCCAAAAATTTCATTTCTCAATGGTTTCATGTAGGGACGCGATATATCGCGTCCGCCCTTTGTTTAACTTCACATAGGTTCTATGTCTCGCGTTATAGCCCTGTAATCTCTTGCTGGTTTCATACAGGTTGAAGCTATTTGGCGGAGGTCAATTATGAAACGTTTACTCATCGGCATTACCGCGTTTTTGGCGGCAGCAGTCGCTTTGGCGCAAGGTAATCCTACTCCCACACAGCCCGCAGCGCCGGACACACAATCCGGCTATGTCTCGAATATGCCGGATTTTGGTCCCGTTCCCGAATTTGCGAACGAGAGCTGGTTGAACACCGATGTTCCGCTGCGCCTGTCGAACTTGCGCGGCAAAGTCGTGCTGCTCGATATGTGGACGTTCGAGTGCATCAACTGCATCCACATCACCCCGTATGTCGAGTCGTGGTATACCAAATATGCCGATCAAG
Organism: Anaerolineae bacterium; assembly: GCA_013821665.1. Lineage (GTDB taxonomy): Bacteria > Chloroflexota > Anaerolineae > Aggregatilineales > Phototrophicaceae > CFX2. Next base: position 1,236 of record JACDGI010000069.1, on the reverse strand, counting down.
GGTTGGTGGTCATCGGCAACCATTACCCCGAATTCAGCGCTGAACATGACATCGCCAACATCCGCAAAGCATTGCCGGATTTGGGTATCACCTATGCCGTGACGCAGGATAACGACGGCGCGACATGGGCAGCGTGGGCCAACCATTATTGGCCGACTATTTACCTGATCGACAAGCAAGGTCATTTGCGTTATACCCACATCGGTGAGGGTGGCTATGACAGCAGCGAGGCCGCTATTCAGGATTTGCTCAAGGAAACGTATACCGCGCCCGCCGAAGCCTCCGCCGCGCCAGATGCGCCTAAGCTGCACTATTTGAACCCCACCACATCCGTCAATGTACGTGCCAGCGCGGGTATCGATTCCAATGTAATCGGCAGCATTGAACCGGGTGAGTCGTTCGTCATCCGCAGCGAGGAAAACGGCTGGTATCGCATCGGTTATAACGATGGCGATGGGTTTGTCAGCGGCGATCTGGTCACGGTGAAAGACGAACCGACGATTTAACACTCATTACCTATAAAAAATGGACGCTGGCTATTAAAGCCCCTCCTTGTTACTACGGGGAGGGGTTTGGGGTGGGGTATCTTTGTGCCCTTGCATTTACCCCAGATCATCAAGGATTTTTTTGCGCAGACGATCATATTCGTCACTGGAAATCAGACCGTTGTCCTTCGCATCCTGAATTTGCTTGAGTTTGGTGGTGAGGTCTCCACCACCGGCGCTGACCTGCATCTGCGATTTCAGTGCCTCGATTTTTTCTTGAGTCAAGCCATCCATTTTAATTTCAAAACCATTAACTTTGAGGGTACCATCGTCGAAATCGATCTGTTTCGTGCCGTTACCGCTGTTGAACATAGCGAAATCCGTACCACCATAGCTATTGGGCACAGCCTGAAAGCGTGACGTGTGCTGCCGACGTGAGGCAGCCGAGGCACCGACGACGAGCATGAGAAGTCCGATCAGAAACGGCGCGAGAAATCCACCTACACCAATCAACACCCAGCGACCCGTGACATCTTCACGCTGGCGTTCGCTGTTGACGCAGTAGGGAGTCATCGAATAACCATTGCCATCTGAGTCATGTGTTTTATATTGTTCGCGCACCAGCTTTTCGCCGGGTTGGCACAATAAAGAGGTCATGTAATTGGTGACACTGGCGTTGTCGACGGTGGAGGGCAGCACCGGAATAACGATCACCGCCAATAAAGAGACGAAACCCACAACCATCAATAAA
>JACDGI010000068.1 GCA_013821665.1 Anaerolineae bacterium | reverse complement strand
CTCAAATCCAGAACGATCAGGAAACGATCTACTTGGGATAATATTGCTCAATTTAGGAATAGGTATAGTGGCGAGGCTCGTTTACATGATTTTGCAGACTGACACGAGACAATAGCAATATTTATTACTCCTCGACGTGATGGATGTGACCCACTTGCTCATCGGTCATGCGCACTTCGATGTGATAAGAAATGATGTAGATGCATATGCCTGATCAACTCAAACCCCAAAATTCGGCTGTTGTCGGTGAAGATGGCGAACTCATTCAAGCGGACACAACTATCGATCTCGATGCTTATGCCGAGTTCGTGGCGACCTATGTTCACCGTGATCCGTTATGGTTTCGCATAAGAAATCATATTCGCGAATATGGCTATTTATATTATTTTCTTTCATTACCGATTACGTGCGCCTTAACTTTCCTGATGCCATTATTTTTTATGCCGCAAAATAGGCAAGATAGGCTCAATGCACTTATCTTGCTCGTTTTGATGGCAGCAGGATCAGTACTCTTTGTTTATGCAATTTCTAAGATGGAGATAAGAGAGTAACAGCTTAAATATATTTCTTACTCTTCAACGTGCTGGACGCGACCGACTTGACCATCGGTGAGGCGGACTTTGATACCGTGTGGATGCGTAGCCGAACTGGTGAGAATATCTTTGACGATGCCGTAGGTCAATTTGCCGGAGCGCTGGTCTTGTTTCAGCACAATCTCGACTGAGGCACCGGGGCGAATATCTTTGCGTGAGCGTCCATCTGCCATTTGGTTGTAACCTTTTAGTTTGACGTCTGAATAGGGCTATTTTACCAGAAGCGGATGAATCATCTGTTCAATTGTGCGGTTTTACAATTTGGAAAATCAGCGACTCATGGTAACGTAACACTTAACCATTCATAAAGGAGTAGTTATGAGCCTTATCGGCAATATCATCTGGCTAATCTTTGGCGGTCTACCGGCTGCAATTGGTTACTTCGTCGGCGGTCTCACACTTTGCCTGACGATTGTGGGCATCCCGTTCGGGCTGGTTTCCTTGAGGATGGCGGGTGCGGTATTGACTCCGTTTGGCAAAACAGTTGTGCCTAATCCTCGCGGTCAAGGGTGCCTCGCGACGTTCTTCAACATCCTTTGGTTGCTGATTTTCGGCTGGGGGATTGCACTGGCACATATTGTCGGCGGATTGATTCTGGCGGTTACAATTGTCGGGCTGCCCTTCGCACGGCAGCATTTTAAGCTGGTTCCGGTGGCGCTGTTCCCGTTTAGTTATCAGTTGAAGTAGGAAAGCGAGGAAAGAAACCCTACCCTAACCCTCCCCCGTAAACGAGGGAGGGAACTAATCAAGAATACACTTTATGAATTGCTCAGGCCAAGCTCATGTCGAGCGGCAGTTCTTCCGGTTTGTGGGCAGGGCTGAAATTATGGAATACTTTGGGCAGCCGCAGACGTGGTTCTTCGGTGAATAAGCGCCGAACTTCCGCAAAACCGGCATCGCCCTGCTGCGTCACCTCGGCTACATGATCAAGCAGTACCAAGTCTGATTCGCTCAACTGCTCCTGTGGGCCGTCGAATACCCATTCTTCCCAGCACAACATCTCGGTTTTATTGAGCGCGGCCAAATCCTGCATCATGCGGCTGCGAATGAACGACCAGCCCTTAATGGGGGCAACCGAGCCAAGGCCAAACAAATCGGGATCGGCTTTACCCGCACGGCACATTTGCCATGCTTGCCCGCCCACAATGAAGCGATTACGCGGGACATCACGAACAGGTAACTTGAAATGCTGTTCGTCGATTTCGCTGTCGAAAAGCTGCCATGCTGTGCCGTTCCAGAACTCGACCACCACATGATCCATGTAATAACCCGGTTCGAAATAATCAGCGAAGCCATGCCGCGAACGGGCTGGAACACCGGCATGACGCAGCATGGATACGGATAAGGCGGTGAAGTCGCGGCAGCACCCGATAAAACGGGTATCGGGTGAACGTAGCTCACCTAATGAACGGGCATCCATCTCTAATAGGCGGTCGAGAATGGCGGGCACATAACGGGTATCGATCTCAGCCATGCGTTCAGGCGGATAGTTATACAGCCACTTATCCCCAAAATAATGTAAGACCAAACCCTGTACCACGCGGCTCACACCTTCGGTATCATGCGGAAGTTCATCGTACAAATGCGTATGCTGGGCTGGATCAGTAATCGCGCTCTGGCTGGCATAATAAACTTGAGGTGTTGGGTCGGACATAGATTTCCTCCTGATGGTAATCAACAGCACGATCATGGTAGTGGTTTTAAAGTACGTGATGGTCGGTTCGGGAAATGCCGGACAGGATGAATCCTGTCCCTACAATCGTGGTGATTATTATTGATACCAAAATAATAACATCACGTACCATGTGACCAAGTAAGACTACATTAAATGGTGGAAGGTGAAGTTGAGCATACATACCCCACCCCCAGCCCCTCCCCAAAACACAGGGAGGGGAGAAAATACAAAATATGTGTTCCCGAAAGCGGCTGTTTTATCAAGAAAAACAATTCCACCGTTTAGTGTGGTGCTACCTATGACCAGTATAGCAGAAATTATGTTCGCATCAACACTGCAAAGTTGGGGCGTTTGACAAAGCTGCGTTATACTACATTTTGTTCTTATATAAACATTTTGGCGTGGTTAAATATCTATACCGAATGTTTCGCTTAACACTCCGTTTGGCACTGTTCCCCTTGATCGTCATCAGCGCCGCGCTGTTCTTGGTTCGCGCCCAGCCCTATGACAACCAAAATGTACGGGCATTCCTCCTGCCGGATGATTGTTCCGTTCCCTGTTTTATGGGCATCCAACCGGGAGTGACCACGCCGCAGCAAGCCTTAAACCAACTGCGCTCGACTAAATTGATTTCATATGTTGGGATCAGCGAAGCCTTGGAAACCGTCGCGTGGTTTGGGGATAAAACCAGCTCAAGTTTGATGGATGATTCGCAAATTCAAGCGCTGTTTTATGACCGTGATAAAGTATCCTCCATTCGCTTATACACCCGTATCCGCTTGGGCGATTTGCTGCTGGAACTCGACCGCATGGACAAGCCGAAGATTGCGATCCGGCAAACCGGCCCTTATAACTCGTATAACATCGATTTGTATTATTTGGGCAAAGGTTATGTGCTGAACGCCACCGTCAACTGTCACGGTTTTTGGACACAGCCTACTTCGCTTATTTTGGGTGAAAGCCCTTCGTTTATTCAAAGTCAGGCACGCATCACCAGCTTGAACAACGCTAAGCATCTCATCGCCACCACCTGCCGCCGTCGTAAAGAGGCATGAGCCATTATCGCACCCTACCCTAACAATCGGATGCCTAGACTCACATGACGCGCTTTTATATCCGCTGTGCATTAGTCGCGCTGATCATCACCAGCCTTGCCATTCTGTTGGTGCGCGCCCAACCGCCTAATGATGATCTACGACAGATGCCTGCCAATAACTGCTTGTCGTCGTGCTTCATGGGAATCCATCCCGGTGTGACGACCTTTGAGGAAGCGGTGAAATTACTCAAAGCACATCCGTGGGTGAGCAAAGTCACCAGCGATGATCCCAACCAACTTGGATGGTTGTGGAGCGATCAAGCACCGAACTTTTTGCAGAATGCGGCGGTTAATCCGGTCTATCCTGTCAACGACGAAATCATATTTGAGGATGGTGTTGTTTCTACGATTAACATCAACACCCGTTTGACCTTCGGTGATATTGCGCTGGCATGGAAGTATCCTGACGAGTCACAATTGGTTTTGCCGGGGTTGATGATCGGCGAAGACTCGTCGGTGCTGTCCGTCATCAACATCAAGTACGAGGGTTTTCAGGTCATTGGTACGCTCAAGTGCCCATATACAACCCATATCTGGCAAACGCCCATTCACATCAGCATCACGCGTAAGCCGAACCCGATGTTCCCCGGTTTGATGCCGAATGAAGGTCAAAGTTTTCTAAGCACTATTCGTCACACCAGTTACCTCATGTGCAGCAGGCAGTATTGAACATGGCACGTTTCTATTTCCGTTTTGGCCCGTTTGTGTTCAGCATTTTCAGTGCGCTGCTGCTGTTGATCCACGCTCAGCCTTATGATCTGCACGAGAACCGCCAGCGCTTTGTGCGGGATGACTGTAGCGCTGCGTGCTTTGTAGGCATCCAACCGGGCATCACCAGCGTTGAAGAGGCCGTCCAACGTTTAGAAGCTAGCGGTTGGACGAGCGAAGTCGATAACCGAACCATCAATAACGTCAGCGGTTTTATCTCATGGAAATGGAGCGACAAAAAACCGGCTTGGATTAGCGGTGACACTGAAGGGAATATTTGGGCATCCCAAAAACAGGTTGTGCGGATTGTGATCTATGGCGACTTGCAACTGGGGGATACACGGCTCACGTTGGGGCTGCCGGATCAAGAAGAGATCGACACCAACCAAGATCGTAAACATGTGTTTTCTTTATACACGGCGACTTATGCTCAAGCGGGTCTCATCATCCAAAGTTGGCAGCCCTGTAACGTATTGGAACCATTACGCCGCCCCGTGATTTTGACCTATACCCTGTCAGCCAGCCCCGCTTTGTTTCCGGCACAGGATGCGCTCAACGATTTGCATCACACCTGCGCCATACCCTAAAGCATGACGCGCATCTATTTACGTCTCAGCTTGTTACCGTTCATGATTTTCATGGCTGTAGCGCTGCTAATCCGCACCCAACCGTATGATGAGCGAGCGCCGATTGCCGTTCTGGTGCCTATAACTTGTCGCACGCCGTGCTTCATGGGTATCCGCCCCAGTGTAACCACGATTGATGAAGCCATCACCCTGCTTCGGAAAAATGAGTGGGTCAGCCAAGTCATTGTTTTACCCAATGAAATCCATCCTAATCAAGTCGGCTGGTTATGGAGCCAAAAAGCGCCGGATTATCTGCAACGTGGCGGGGCGTATGTGGATGGACAAATCCTGCCAAACGTCAACCGTAAAGTTTCGTCAATTTGGTTCAGCACCTCACTTAAGGCAGGTGATATTCCAATCATTTTGGGTGATCCACAGGAAGATGGGCTAATCGTAGCTGGCTTATATATACCGCAACATGATCCGAGAATGAAGCTGCTGGTCGAGTTCTGGTATCCGGCGTATCATCTGTGGATGAGTGTTGATCAATCCTGCCCTTATGATGCAGACTTTTGGCAGATGCCGGTTCGGATCAGTATTACCGATTATGATGCGCGTACGGCTGTGCGAACGATGGGTGTTGAGAAGGTGGCACATCCTCAATTGGTATCAAACCTGCGCCGCCTGAGCCTACAAGTGTGCGGTTACTAGCCAACGATGCGTCACATGTACCTACGGCTCAGCCTCATTCTGCTATTGATTTTCACTGCCGCGCTGCTGCTAATCCACACCCAACCATATGACGACCATGAACTGCGCCAATTTCTATTACCAACTGCTGGTTGCCCAGCGCCATGCTTCATGGGTATCCGTCCCGGTGTGACGAAAGTGGAAGAGGCCATCAAAATCTTAGAGGCCAGTGGCTGGCTCGACCGATATAATTATGAGCAGCAGGATGCAACCGCTATCCGGATCAAGTGGAACGACAACCGGCCAGCATGGTTAGGTAGCAACATGCCTTACGGTCAAACCACTATGTGGATCCGAAACGGGCTGGTGGAACAAATCTTTGTAGAAACTAACGTGATGCTTGGGGCCGTAGATTTGAGCATCGGGAGACCGCCGTTTCAACACATATCTCTGAATTATAATAACGGTCAGTATTATTTGTTTTATGTGGCACTTTATCCAACCGAGAATATCAACATCAGTATTTCACGGGATTGTGAGCATCAAAGCAATCACATTAACTATCTCGATAAGGCGTTTTTGAATTATGGTACATCGGACATTGGCACGAACATACCGCCCTCCTATCATCATCCGTGGCTGGATGTGATACATACTTTATGCCGGTAATGATGCTGCGCTTTTATTTACGCCTCGCCTTATTGCCGCTCATCATTTTCACTGTTATGTTGCTCGTGATTCATGCCCAACCGTATAATGACCATGAATTACGCGCTGTCCTGCTGCCGGAAGGTTGTCCCGCGCCATGCTTCATGGGTATCAGGCCGGGAATAACGGCGGATGAAGCCGTGAAGTTGTTGGAAAAGAATAAGTGGGTTGAGAAGTATGAACATGTTGTGGATATTATCGAGATAACATGGAAACCCGGCAAACCTGATTGGATAGCGAATGAGGACGATATATATGGCTCACTCCTTTCGATTCCTCAAGGAATAGTCAGTGATATTTATATCGATTCAAATCTGACGTTGGGGCAATTTCTATTAAGTTTCAGCGATTTACCCATTCAACGATTTCATACTTATAAAATCGGGGGACATTCAAACTTGCAATATGAAGCTATTTACGAGGATTTAGGTATACAAATCCTTATTATTAAATCTTGCAGTCATTTTCATGCTATTAACGTCACATACCAAGATAAAGTGGTCGTGGTTTATAAGAGCAAATTTCGAGATCAGGAGAAATTAACAAATATATATAATGTCCCGAGGGTCGATTTCCTCGGCACATTATGTAATTAAATCGAACAATACACTCCTACCATAGCGACTCATTTATCTCCCACCTCAACGATTAGATAATGTCTAACTTTTACCTTCGACTGCTTATCCTACCTTTTCTACTGTTCACCGCCGTGCTGCTGCTGATTCATGCCCAACCGTATAATGACCATGAATTACGCGCTGTCCTGCTGCCGGAAGGTTGTCCCGCGCCATGCTTCATGGGTATCCGTCCGGGGGTAACGACAGTGGATGAGGCGATGAAACTGTTAGCGGCGAACGGCTGGGTCGATCAGATTAATAACCAAAGCAGTTATATTTCTTGGAAATGGCGTGATCAAAAACCGCCTTGGATTAGCCAGAATGAACAGGGTGAAATCCGTTTAACCGATCAGCGTGTAAGTACAATTACCATTTATACTGATCTTCCGCTTGGCAATACAAGATTAGCGTTTGGCTTACCCGATGTTGAAATGGTCGATCCAGAAAAAGATCAAAATAATCCAATTTCTTTATATATGGCCTTTTATAACCAGAAAGGGTTACTTTTTGAAAATTGGCAGCCTTGTTACGTAACTGAACCCTTACGCACTACGGTTATGATTAAAATGAGTGAGGCATCAACAACCAAAGCATTTTCTAAACCCATCAATTCTTTAACCGATTTATTTCGGGCATGTTGAAATTGAAAGCAACTCATCCATGTCCCGCTTATACCTACGCTTAATCATCATACCCTTTCTGATGATTAGCGCCGCACTGATCGTCATCCAAGCCCGTCCGTATGATGACCACGCGTTGCGCGAATTCTTACTGCCGGAGGGCTGCCCTGCACCGTGCTTCATGGGCATCAGACCGGGGGTGACAACGATGACCGAAGCCGAGCGGTTATTGAATGAAAGCCAATGGGTGGGCAAGATTACCTTCGCCAACAGCACCTATATCGCATGGACATGGAGCGGTGAGCAGCCCACTTGGATCAACCAAACCCCTAAAGGTACGTTATCGGGCGCTGACAACACGGTCACTGCGCTTCAAGTGGGCAGCCGGATTCGGTTTGGTGACATGCAGCTCGACATGGGGCGAACGGGTATCCTCGAACAGTGGGCTTATCAAACAGGGCGCTACGCAACTTATACCGTCAGCTATCCCGAACATCACCTCAAACTGAACTTTATGGTGGATTGCAAGAATCGTATCCGTTACCTTCAGCCGGTGACGATCATTTTCGGTGATAATTTAACCGACGATAATCGCAGTGTCGGAAGCAATCTACAGTGGTCTTTTTTCAAGTGTTCGGCATGATGAAGCCCACTTCAAAACGATCAATCTACACCTTTCAGGGTCACTTTCCAGACATAGTAAAATAACTTTTCACTTTTTCATCATGATTATGGATGCGATCACGGGAAATTTGACATAACGTTCGTGTTCTCGCAGTATTTTTAGATGCAGCGATGAATTTTTGTTAGTTTAGATTTAGTTGAACTAACTAGACTGTAAGGAAACTAGACTGGTCATAAAGTATTCGCGTGTCCGCTGTTGACTTATCGAACCCCAGACACGGGTCAAACAAATAGGGGAAAATCACGTTGAATAAATCACATTTTTTGAAGTCGAATTTTATCGTGCTTGCTTTTGCATTCATTATCACAGCTACATTGCTGCTCGTGCCGACTGAATCAACGATGGCAGCGACGACCAACGGCTTCCCTCATCATAAAGTGGACAGCTTGGTCACTAGCAATAGTCAACTGTCTACTGGTGACATGTTTTTCGAAAGGGTTTCGCGCTTCCGGGGCAATAATCGAGCCTTACAAACGGGGCTTGATCCGGGAGTTATAGCCGCCCTCCAAGCCTTTTATAACAGCACTAATGGACTCACTTGGACAAACCATACAGGCTGGTCATTTCCCCCTCAGAGTGATCCTTGTACGTGGTATGGCCTAACCTGTGACATCAATGGAAAACTTTCGAGGATCATCCTTCAAAATAATAACCTGACAGGAAGCTTGCCGCCTGAAATTGGCGATTTGACCGATCTCACCGTGCTAGATTTGCTCACAAACCACATAACGGGAAATATATCGCCTGAGCTGGGCACCCTCGATAACGTAACACTTCTTGACCTCTCAGCCAATGCGTTCTCCGGGGGTATTCCTATCCAGTTAGGGGATATGAACCGTCTTTCTAATTTAAACGTCTACTCTAACCAATTAACTGGCCCTATCCCTTCAAGCTTGGGCAGTTTAGCCAACTTACATGTCCTCCAGCTCAGCGACAATCAACTCACCGGCAGCATTCCTTTGGAACTCAATAACTCGACCTTATTAGAGAATTTTTCTGTCCCTAACAATAAGCTTTCAGGCCCAATACCCGATCTCAGCTCACTAACCCATCTGAGCTTGTTCCGCATAGATGGCAATCAACTGACCGGTAATATTCCCTTATGGTTATTTAATAATCCGAATCTGGTGACCTTAAATCTTAACAAGAACTTACTTACAGGTCAGATTCCAGTAGGATTAAGTAACCTAACCCAGCTACAGTATTTCGAAGTTGCTTACAACCAACTCAGTGGTGATATTCCGGTCGCAATTACAACCCTCACTCATATAATTGTGGTTTCTACCGGCTTCAACATGTTCACCGCTTCAAATCCTGCCGTAAAGACGTTTCTCGACACGAAAAATCCGGGTTGGGATCAATCACAGACTATTGCACCGGTTAATCTGCAAATCGGAAAAGTTACGAGCAACAGTGTCGAGATTAGTTGGAACCCAATTCCCTACACGGGCGATGGTGGTTATTATGAAGTCGGTTATGCCTCTACCTCAGGTGGACCCTACACTTCCAGTTGTACCCCAAACAAGACGGTGGCAACCTGCATTGTTAACTTACTGACACCCAATACACTCTACTATTTTGCCGTCCGCACTTTCACACCCGCACATGATTTCCAGCAGAATGACTTGTTAAGCAGTTATAGTCAGGAAGTATCTTCAACAACCTTCCCTACAACCATCTGCGATGCGGCAGCAGACTACAGTGAATGTCAGGCACTGTGGTTGCTTTACAACGGCACCAATGGCGCAAACTGGACTAATAAAGCCAATTGGGTAGCTAACGCCACACCCTGCACATGGTATGGTGTTACCTGTAACGTGGGGGGTTCTGTGACACAACTCTCCTTGGGCACGAACAATCTTGTAGGCAGTATTCCGACTCAACTCAGCTACCTTACTAACCTACAGCAACTCTCGTTAAATGGAAACACGTTAACAGGCAATATACCAACTCAAATGGGCAGCCTTGTCAGCCTACAGAATCTCAACCTATCCAGTAACCAATTGAGCGGTAGTATTCCGACCCAATTCGGCAGCCTTGCCAGCCTACAGAATCTCAACCTGTCCAGTAACCAATTGAGCGGTAGTATTCCGACGCAACTCGGCAGCTTGTCCAACTTAGTCGATCTGAGTCTGGGCGGTAACCAACTGAGTGGCAGCATTCCGACGCAACTTGGCAGCCTTACCACCCTGCAAACACTTTCCCTTGGTGAAAATCAACTGAGCGGGAGTATCCCGACGCAACTCGGTAATCTTGTTAACCTAGTGACTCTCAATTTAGCCAACAATGCTCTGAGTGGTAGTATTCCAATCGAACTGAGCAACATCACAAACCCGCTGACCCTTGATATAAGTTTCAATCTGTTGACCGCTGTTGATGCGAATCTCATCATTTGGTTGAACACCAAACAACCGACTTGGGCATCTACACAGACTGTCGCGCCAACAGTCATACTGCCAACCGTAGTAGTATCGACGAACACTATAAGGGTTTCATGGAATCCCATTACCTATACCGCTGACGGTGGTTACTATGAAGTGGGCTACAGCAGCAATATTAATGGCCCATTTAATCAGTCGGGTTGCACGACCGCTGATAAGACCGTCACAACCTGTGATGTTCACAATCTCGGCTATAACACGTCGTACTACTTTGCGGTTCGCACCTTTACGGCTGCACACGGCCCCCAGCAGAATGCCTTATTAAGTGGTTTCAGCAGCATCGGTGTTCAAGGTACTACACCTACGAACGACAATTTCGCAAATAGCATTATCATTCCAAAGCCACCGTACACCAATACACTCTCTAACGCCGTCGCTACGCTTGAAAATCTCGAACAAAAGGGTGCCTGCGAGGGTACGACAAATATCACAAAAACGATCTGGTATCAGTATACGGCGCTCGGTACCGAAAGCGTCACCTTTACCGTAAGTGGTTCGGCTGTGGTCAAAGGTCTTTCGATCTGGACAGGATCGAGTTTGGGTAATCTGACTCAAGTGGGTTGTGCCACCGGTGCAAATGCATCCGTGTCGATGACAACCATTTATGGAACAACGTATTACATCCGACTTGGTAGCAGCAATGGGGTGAGTAGTGCGCTCACGCTTCAAGTGACTGCGCCTCATGGGGCACCGCTGCGGAATTCCTTCGTGACGCAACCCCCGACCCTCACATGGAATAGAGTGACCAACGCGACACGCTACGAAATTCAAGTATCCAAATTATCGACTTTCACCACATCCGTGTTTCCGATTGCATCGGTTCCGGCTGGTCAACTGTTTTTTACCACACCTCAACTGGCGAAAGGTGTCTATTATTGGCGTGTGCGCGCAATAAGGGGAACAGCGGTAGGCGCATGGAGTGCCTTCGACAGCTTTGTCGTCCAAGGACCTTGATCATCATGCCTAAAAATTGAAGCCGCACCGATCAAGAGGACATGCTTGAAAGCAATGAAACAAAACCCCATGCTCATGTGGTGTGGGGTATTTATCAAATTTGATGAAGCCGGCTGACCATGACCCGCTTTTACCTGCGCCTCACCTTATTGCCACTTATCATCTTCACTGCTGTGCTGCTGCTGATTCACGCTCGGCCGTATGACGATCACGAATTGCGCGAACTCCTGCTGCCAGAAGGTTGTCCCGCGCCGTGTTTCATGGGCATCCGTCCGGGGGTAACGACTATGGATGAGGCGCTGAAATCGTTGGTTGCAGATAATCGGGTGGATATTAATCTTGCGGCCATCAACCTGGACACACTAGGCAGCTATTATGATGTTCAACTTAATGAGTCTACCGCGCGCCTCATTGATATGCATCAGCGTGTTCAATTCGAATTTCAAAACACACCGCCACATGTTATTTCCAAGATCACGCTTTATCCTACAAGCCAGATGAGTGTCGGTGATATTTATCTGTTTCTTGGGAAGCCAGATTTGTATGTCGTTATCCCAAACACCATCACTATAGATGGTGTTGATCAGCCAATTGCGAGTGTTTATCGTCTGTATCATGGCCTATTGACCGTTTTTCTGACCGTATCGAATTGTCCGATCAATCTGAATGAGATGGTCAAACAACCGATTTATGAAGTCGAGTTTCATGATAAACTGCGGACGGATTTTCCTTATACTTCACCGGATCTGGAAGCTCGACTAAAAAGAGTCGATTGTGTCTAGCGTAATGTCCACATCCCTATGACAAAGTTTTACTTACGTCTCACTGGTCTGCCACTGCTCGTGTTTGCGATTGGATTAATCCTGATCCACGCGCAACCCTATGACGACCACGAACTGCGCCAACTCCTGCTGCCAGAAGGCTGTCCCGCGCCGTGCTTCATGGGCATCCGTCCGGGGGTGACGACGATGGATGAAGCGGTAAAGTTATTGGAGGCGAGTGGATGGGTTGAGAAAATTGATGATCGTAGCGCTGATTCTGGGATGGTTCTTTGGCATTGGAGTAATCAAAGTCCATTTAATTGGGCTAAGGAACAATTCGCTGGATTTGTAATAATTTCTGGTCACGTTGACCATATTGTTTTAGATACAGGATTTCGCTTAGGAGAAATTAGGCTGATTTTCGGAATTCCCGATATTGAATTTGTAAAAGCTGATAAAAGCCGTGGAGAGGAGTATGCGACTTATTGGGCAAATTATTGGCAATATGGATTAATCGTATTAGGTTCTCAACCTTGTAACGCAATTCAACCTCTATTCCAATTGGTTACTCTCTCAATAGGACAGGTTACGAAAAGTTCTGCAAATGCTGATCTCTCATCTAGTAATTCCTTGTATGAAATGCCGCATGTCTGTTAACCCCTACTACTCTAACCATTCCCGACTGTGAACTTTGAACCGACCACTGTAAACTATCCACTATAAACTACCGACTAAAGACTAAGGACTCCCCATGTGCGGCATTGTTGGCACGGTTGACCTACGAAAATACGGACGTGTCGAGCCGGGGTTGGTGCGCGGCATGGCTGATCTCATCCGCCATCGCGGGCCGGATGGTGATGGCTTTTATGATTCACCTGACCACAACGCGGTTTTAGGGTCACGCCGCCTGAGCATCATCGACGTGGATGGCAGTGACCAACCGCTGTACAACGAAGACCGCAGCATCGCGATGGTTTTCAACGGCGAGATTTATAACTACCGTGAACTCCGGCGCGATCTGTTACGGCGCAATCACACCTTCTGGACGGATGGCGATGGCGAGACCATTATTCATCTCTACGAAGAATACGGACTGAATCTGTTCAGCCAACTGCGTGGCATGTACGCCTTCGCCCTGTGGGATACTAAGGCCAAGCGTTTCGTGCTGGCGATTGACCACATTGGCATGAAGCCCATCTATCTGCACGAGCGCGATGGGATGCTGAACTTTGCCAGCGAGACCAAAGCCTTGTTTGCCGATCCCAACACGCCGCGCGAGATGAACCTTGATGTGCTGGATACCTACATGACCTTCGGCTACATGATTGGCAACGAGACGCTGTTCAAGGACATCACCCGTTTGCCACCCGGTCATGCTTATGTGGCGGAAATCGGGCGCGAAACCTATCTGCATCCGTTCTGGGAGTTTCCGCAGCCGGGAACCAATGCCCCTCAAACATCCGGCATTGTCTATCAGGAAGCGCGTGATTTACTGGCGGATTCGGTACGCATCCATCTACGCAGCGACGTTCCTTTAGGCTTATTCTTGAGCGGCGGTGTGGACTCGGCTGCCATGTTGGCCTTGATGTCCAAAGAAGCCAGCGGACGCGTCAAAACCTATACCGTCGGTTATGAGACCGATACACCCGACAATGAACTGCTGCAAGCACGGCGCATCGCGGAACATTTCAAAACTGACCATCATGAGCGTGTGATTACGGCTAATGATTGGTGGGATGGGCTGCAAAAGGCTATTTATCATCACGACGAGCCGATTGCCAACTCATCCGCCATATCGCTGCTGCTGCTGGCGGAACACACCGCCCGTGATGTCAAAGTGGTCTTGACGGGTTTGGGTGGCGATGAACTCTTTGGTGGTTATCCCGCGCATCGCAATCTACCGCAGTTGCTCAAAGATCAGAGTTCATGGGGCAAAATGCTCAGCGGTGGACGCGAAGAAGGATGGCCGCTGTTCGGCAACATCGAAGAATATTATCCGGCCATGAAGCGCTACCGCATCATCGGCGCGATCCCAACGTATCTGCCGCGTGTGCAGCAAGCCACCATGCCGCGGGATGAAGCCATCCGGCGCATGATGTCCTTCGATGGTCTGGTGTTCAGCGACAGTCTGCGTGAACAGTTGTACAGCGCCGATATTATGTCAGCATGGCAGAAAGCTCAGCACAAAGAACGGACTTACAGCCAGATTATCGCCCGTAGTTGGCGTGATGATCCGTATAACACGGCGCAAGCCTTGGTCATCAACACATGGTTGACCGGCAATGCCCTGCTGCATACCGATAAGGTCACAATGGCCTCATCCTTGGAAGCCCGTGTTCCGTTGTTCGATCCGGTGCTGCTCAAATTCGCGGCCAACGTGCCATCCGAAATCCGCATGAAAAGCAACAAGATCGTGCTGCGCCAAGCCATGAGTTCACTGCTGCCGGAGTTTGCGCAGGAACGTCCGAAGCAGCCCTTCAGCACACCTATCCATCACTGGTTTGACAATGAACTCAACCCGCGTATGCGCGAGGTGCTGCTCGACCCTAACAACATCATCAGCAGTTTGTTCCAACGCGGCAATTTGGAACAGTTGCTGAAGGATCACTTCTGGGGCAAGACCAGTCAGGTCGAAGTGATTTACCGCCTGTTGACGCTCGAACTGTGGGCGCAGCGTTTTATCAAAGAACCAACGCGCACCATCAGCGCTTAGCTTTTGTCGTCGCCAAACAAAATTGGGATGGCATAGCGCAAATTCGCGATAATGACATCCGCATACTGTCTCGCGCCCAAGGGAGTTGGATGGGCACAGGAAGCGCGTGGCCCTGTGAACTGATCGAGCAATTCCAAGCGGTCAGCGTATACCTCACAGGCTTTTGCCCGTCGGTTCGCAATCTCAGGCGGATCTTGGGGCGAAAGGTCGGAATTAATGCCGTACAAAAAAGGCTGCGATGCACCGACCGCATTCTCAGCCTTAAATTTCGGATCAGCAAAAAATAGACGTTCCTTAGCCTCTGGCAGAATACGAACCGTATCCAGAATCGCCTCACGGATACAGTCGTGAGCCGAATCGCGGAAGTGAGCGCAGCGCTCGACCAATGTATCGGTGATTTTCTCGCCCAACACCTCAATCACCAATTCGCCCACCGAATTCGGCAGCAGCGGCACACTAAAGCCCATCGCCTTAAGCGCATCCAGCATAATCTTCTGCTCCGATTCCTCGCTGAATGCCTGATAGTAACCACACAAAATAATGATGGCATTCGGGAAACAATGGTAGCAGCGTTCAATAAGTAACTTGGTCTTACGGTAAAAAGTATCCTTGATGTATTTATCGAGGCCGCGATCCCGTAAATTCAATATCCGTGTGACATCGACATCGTTCACGCCCGCGCAGATCAAAACCAGTTTAGCCGCCTCGTCGCGCTCACTCCCGTTTAAAGCAGTCTGAATTTGTTCAAATACGGTGGGTTCGCCCACTGGCACTTCACCATCAATTGGTGGCTTGTTGGTCGGCTCATCGGGTTCGCCAATGATCGCTCCCGAATGCGCGAGAAAAACAGGCTCTACGCTTAGCCCGCGTCCCGTGAGCGCTTCAATAACCAGCGTATGCATCTTTTGAGGCTCGAATACTCCCTGTCCCCACATCACACTGTCACCCAGCACAACCATCTTAAAACTATTATCAAGAGCGGTCATCTTTTTACGTCCCACATATCATTCGTATCATGTTCAAATTATAGCGCCTCAATTTTTTATTGGGCGATTCGTTATATGCCTTCTAACCTGACGATGGTTTATCATAGGGGATAATTTCATCAGCCATTCTACCGACTGCGCTCGAAACGAGAAATAACATGAGTGACCCCGAAGTCTTAAAAGGCGGCAATAGTAATCGTGTGATTAAGGAAGGTCATACGGTCATTCGCAATAGTGGCGTATGGTCGCCTTTTGTCCATGCGCTTCTTACCTATTTAACAACCGCTGGCTTCAAAGAATCGCCTGTGTTTATCGAAACTATCGGCGATCAGGAAAGACTATCCTATTTCGAGGGGGATGTGGGAAACTATCCGCTGAAACCTTATATGCAGTCCGATCCTATCCTTGTCGAGTCGGCTCAAGTCCTGCGCAGGTTCCACGATTTAACACAGAAATTCGTGATTCCGCAGCACGTAGCGTTACAACTATCGATCAAACTCACATCTGCACAAGACGTTATTTGTCACAACGACTTTGCGCCTTACAATTGTGTCTTTCAAGACGGGCATCTGGTCGGAATAATTGACTTTGATACCGCCAGACCGGGCAGTCGTATTTGGGATTTGGCTTATGCGGCCTACCGCTTTGTTCCACTCACCAATGACAGTCATTCACTGGATTGCGGTTGGCAACCCATACCGGATCGGCTGGCGCGGTTAAAACTGTTCTGTGACTCTTACGGCCTTGAGGTTGAGGATCGCTATAAACTAATTGATACCGTTCGAGAGCGTCTACAATCGTTGATCGACTACATGATAAAAAACGCCTCAAATCTGGAACATATACCGCGCTATACGGATGATTTGAAATACATCGCGGATAATCAAACCCTATTCACGGATGCAATCATTAAATAACCAATGGTATAAGTGTGAATTTTGACCTTTTGTAACCTTCTCTGCACACCGTTTTTAACCAGACGAGTGTTTTAAAGCCCTTCTCCCTTGAGTTCGGGGGAGAAGGGTTGGGATGAGGGGGTTTGATTTGAACCAATCACCAAATAATTTATTGGCGCAAACACACGATGGCACACCAACACGCAGCCTTCCAAATGGATGACACCGCGCTTAGCCGCATCTGGGCAGCGCAGGGGTTAGGCAGCATCCACAGCACAGATTGGGCGGGTAAAGGTGTTAATAATCCCTCGTTCGTCATTAACGGCACGCACGTCATACGCTTCGATGGG
Source organism: Anaerolineae bacterium (assembly GCA_013821665.1). Classification (GTDB taxonomy): domain Bacteria; phylum Chloroflexota; class Anaerolineae; order Aggregatilineales; family Phototrophicaceae; genus CFX2. Next base: position 1,252 of record JACDGI010000068.1, on the reverse strand, counting down.
CTGGTTAACCAAGGACTTTCGCGCTTTCATGGGGAGCAGATTGCCTACGACTATCTACGGAAAGCGGACATCCTCTGTCCACAAATCATCACCGTGGATGACAGCAAAGCGCTCGTCCCCTACGACTATATGATTATGACCAAAATGGAAGGCGTACCGCTCGATGAGAGTTGGTCACAACTCACGTCGATTCAACAACAAGATATCGCCACCGAAGCCGGACAAATCCTCGCACGCATACATATGATCCGACTGCCACAGTTCGGGCGCTTGTATGGAACGAAGGGTGTGTTTGACAACTGGTATGCTTATATACGGGATACATTTCAGGATATGGGGCAGGAAAGCCTCGCAAATGAAATGATTTCAGCCGCGCTCCATGACCGGATGCAATCGATTCTGGTTGCACATCGTCGGACTTTTGAGAGTATCCGAGCGCCAAGCCTCGTCCATTGGGATTATCACTTCGGTAATCTGCTGCAAGTCGACGGCAAAATCACGGCAGTCTTAGACTTAGAATGGGCGCTGGGTGGCGATCCAGCCCACGACTTCAACCGTCGCAGCGAATGGGAAGATCAATGCCCCGGCAGTTTAAATTGGGTTTATGAGGGTTATACCTCGCTGCTCCCGCTCCAACCCAGCCATGAAACGCGCGTGGCCTTGTACGAGATGTTGTGGTTTCTCCACTGCGTGATGGATGCACCTCACGCCGCCGAAGCCAATATGATGCTCATGAAGCTGGTAGACCGCTTAGATTGGTTGGAGGAGAACCGTTAGCATCTCAGTTATAATGATAGGGAATAGGCAAAGGGAGTGTTCGAAACATGGCTGTTCAAGAACAAATTTTACGTGACCGGATTGTGGTATCCCGTGAAGTCGCTCACGGTCAACCACGAGTCGCTGGAACACGCATCATGGTGCATCTGGTGATTGACCTACTTGCAGCCGGAAAATCCATTGCTGACATCATTTCCGAGGATTATTATCCCGACTTAACACATGAAGATATTTCAGCTTGCGTTGCTTACTCAAAAACATGAAAAATCTCTGTGTCTTTGAGTCATTGTGCCTTTGTGTTAAAAATGTCTCTGCGGTTAAATCGCTTTGCATTAATCTTGGCGTTCTTGGCGACTTGGCGGTTCAATTCTCCCTATGACGACAGCCGAAACCCTCACCCCATCCGCGTCCATCTCAAGCAGCGAAGCCCGACGCGCTGCCCGTAACGCCGGAGCGATTGCCGCCGCCACACTCC
>JACDGI010000749.1 GCA_013821665.1 Anaerolineae bacterium | reverse complement strand
ACGTGTTGACCGCGTTTGTAATCTCGACATCACCGAACAACAGGAAGGTCACATTTTGCCCCGGCAGGGTATTGGGGATGTTCACCTGCAACTTCATCAGCGCCACGCCCCATTGACCCTTATCCACATTCATTGGGCTGAGCTTTAAGCTCTGCACATCCGCGATATTCACAATATCCCCAACTTCATTGAAGCTGAAGTTTTCGGCTCCCGGTTGACCGGTGGCTTGTAAATTGAAGTTACCGTAACAGGCCTGATTACGCCCTGTTTGTTTACAGGCCGCATCCGCCTCGCTCAAGGCTTTAGACACAATTTCAGGACACGAGTTGATCTGTGCCAAAACCAGCGCTGGCGCAAGCCACAAAATGAACGTAAAAGCGAAAATCGTTTTCAAGTGATGTTTCATAGTGTTTCTTTAAAATCGATATGACTGAATTATTTCCACGAACCTTATCACAATTATAAAAAGTTTTTCGGACGGCTGCTCTACGTTAATTGTTATGGTAATGTATGCCAACAGCCCGTTCGACATCGATTACAAAGAAAATGCCGTTTTGCGGTGCATGTAAATCGCCTAGAATTTCCTGTGTGCGGCTCAACATCGCGTCAATATATTGGTCATCATCCAACAAGGCCACCAAAATAAAACTGCTGGGCGCGTTTGACCGTAAAATATCCGCCAGCGACATCATCCCCGCTAATATTTCGCCGGTTCGTGACAGTTCGCTGATGCGTTGCAGCCCATGTCCCTCGATAATCGTCACCCCCGGCGCGCCACTGTTGCGCCAGCTTTCACCGACTTGCTGTGCCACGTCATCACGCGCTGTTATTAAGACGACCAACTTTGCCATTTGGTTCCCTTTCCGGCTTAAGCCGTTGTCGGTTTGAAGACTCGTCGTACCAGCGGAGGTGTGACGACCGTTGTCAGTAAGATCACCAGAAATAGTACCGCGAACAGCGGATGATCCAATTGCAATATGCCGCTGCTGACGCCTAACGACGCGATAATCAAGCCAACTTCCCCGCGTGAAATCATGCACACCCCTAACCGGAAAGCCTCCTGATTATTGAAGCCTCCGAGCTTTGCCCCTAGTCCACAACCGATCACTTTAGAGATGACTGCCAGCACCAAAATAATTATCGCCAACGGCAGAGCATCCAACGGGAAGCGGCTCAAATCCGTTTGTAATCCCACGCTGACGAAAAAGATTGGAACGAGGAAAGCATAAGCCAGCACATTCGTTGCGTCTTCGATTTGATGTTTCACATGATGCTGAGTTCGGCTTAATCCAACGCCTGCGATGAACGCGCCCGTAATTGCTGCCACACCCCCATAGACTTGCGCCGCCCAACCGAATAAAAATGCCATTACTAGCCCGATGGCAGCATTGCCATAAGCCTTCGACAGATCAAAACGCCGATTAACCTGCCGCATCAACCACGGCAGGATATACCACGCCAACAGAAATGCGATGACAAGATAAAGCGTCATTCGGATCACAATCCCCACCAAGCCGCCGAGATCGACATTGCCTGTTGTCGTGGTAATCGCTACTGTCAGCGAGACCAACAGGATAGCGATCACGTCATCGATCAATGCGGTTGCCAGCAGAGCATTGCCTTCTTTGGTTTGCAACAACCCTAACTCCAACAACACTTGTGCCGAAATACTCACGGATGTTGCTGCTAACGTCACGCCAGCGAACAGGGCTTGCTGCCAGCTATAGCCGAATAACATCACTACTGGCAGCATCACCAGCATCGGCAGAATCGCACCGATTGTGCCTGCGATCCCCGCGACAACGCCCACTTTTTTCAACTCACCGACGTTAACCTCTAGCCCTACTTTGAACATCAGCAGCATCACACCCAACTCGGCCATCTCAAGGATGGTTTCGTCGATATGCGCGTCTGCCAAGCCTAATCCTTGGGAATGGAGCATATTGAGCAGTGTCGGGCCGAGCAGCACGCCGATAATCAGCTCGCCTAATACGCGCGGCTGGTCAAACTTACGGGCAATTTCGCCAGCAAGCCGTGCCGCAAATAAAATAATGCCCAGCGCCAGCATCAGCGCCACAACCGGACTGTTTTGCATGTTCTCTCATCAGTGGCTAAATAGAACCGAGTCTTGTAGGGGCGCACGGCTGTACGCCCTGAATAGGATGGCTATTTGGATGTGAATCGAAGCGATAAAAATTACGGTACGAGCATCATCACACCAATACTCGTGTCCGTGACTTCAATACTTTTGAGCTTTTGCTCCGCCCCAATGCGCGCTTTGACGATTTTGTCCAACGTATTGACCACAATCACGAACAAATCACCGGTTGCCACATCAATGTAACTTTGCGGCGCTGGCATCGGATCAGTCGTAATCTCACTGATGGTAATAGCTGCCAACTCATTTTCGAGTGTTACTGGGATTGTCACCGTGCCGGAAATCGGTGTCGCACCGCTGGTAGTCATTTTCACCACGATGGCACCCGGCACAAAATCGACCGTCGCGCTCTGGATACTCGGTTTGCCCGCCAGCGCTAAATCGAGTTCCTTTTGGAATTGTTCCTCATTGATAACCACGTCCGCCACCTGATTGAGATTACTTGCGGGTGGTAATGTTCCGGCAGGAGCAGCCGTGAATGTGGCATAAACAGGGACTTCCAGCGCGGCTTCTGTCGCCGTGTTGATAGCCGCCTGTGTCGGTTCGGTTGTGTCTGTTGCAATAGCAGTGCCGCTGGCTTCAACAGTCGCTTCCGATGTCGCCTCGGCAGTCGCTTCAACCGTACCCTCGACGGTACTTTCAATCGTTGCTTCTGATGTCGCCTCGGCTGTTTGAGCCTTAGTTGGGCTAACGGTTGCGGTTGTTCCAGCCGGTAATACAGCCACGGTTGGCAGGGCATCTGTCGGTTGTGCGCTGGGCTGGCACGCAGCCAAAACGAGTATCAAGGCGAGCAGGGGAATTGTGAACTTCATGGCTCATCTTTCTGTAAATCTCAAGCATGATACATTAAGATAGCACAAGTTCGCGCTCTCCTGCATAAAATCGCCATAAAGATCACTGCCAGTTCTCAACTCTATCTTTTAACTGCTGCATAAAGCCGTCGCCAGTTGCCCCGTCCGCCACTCGATGATCGAAGGTTAGTGTCACATAGCAGCACGGACGTATGGCGATCATATCGTTGATGACCTTCACCCGTTTCTCCATCATCCCCACGCCCAAAATGCCCGACTGCGGCTGGTTGATAATCGGTGTCGCTAGCAAGCTCCCGCTCACACCATGATTGGTGATGGTGAATGTGCCGCCCTGCACGTCGTCGCTCTTAAGTTGTTTGGCGCGCGCCCGTCCCGCCAGATCATTGACCGCGCGTGCCATGCCGATCAAATTGAGGTCGCTCGCGTTTTTGATAACCGGTACGATCAGCCCATCATCCATCGCCACCGCCATCCCCAAATTGACCACGTTGTGCAGGAAAATTCCCTCGTCCGTCCATTGGGCATTCAGATAGCGTTTGCTTTGCAGCGCCTCGGCAGTTGCCACCGCGAAATAAGCCGTCAGCGTCAGATTGACTCCCTGCTTAGCAAATGTTTCTTTGTTGGCTTCGCGATGTGCCATCACCGCCGACATGTCAAACTCAAATACCGTTGTCACATGTGGTGCGGTTTGCAATTTGCTCCGTACCATATGCTCGGCAATCGTCCGTCGCATTGCCGTCAGCGGCACCAGTTCACCGGCACCTTGGATTGTTTTGCTCCCTCCATCGCTTGCGGGCTGGTGGCGGACTGAGCTTGCCGCAAGGTAGCCACCGTAGGGTTGGGGTGGGGGTACTGGATAACCTATTTTCATCTGAGGGTGTGATTGCCCTTTATCGTCACTTGGCGGTTCAACTTGTATTTCAGGGG
>JACDGI010000067.1 GCA_013821665.1 Anaerolineae bacterium | reverse complement strand
CCGCCGTTTGTGCGGGATGTTCTCGGTATGATGATCGCCGGACAAGGCGACCTGCTGCCGGTCAGCGCTATTCCGGTGGATGGCACTTATCCTAGCGGCACGACCCAATGGGAACGCCGTAATTTGGCTGAGGAAATTCCGGTTTGGGATACTGATCTGTGTATCCAATGCGGCAAGTGCGCGATGGTTTGCCCGCACGCCGTGATTCGCATCAAAGCGTATGAACCTGAATTGCTAAGCGATGCGCCAGAGACCTTTAAGTCGATGGATGCCAAGGATACCGATTGGCAAGGCATGAAGTACAGCATTCAGGTTGCGCCCGAAGATTGCACCGGCTGCGGTATCTGCGTCGATGTTTGCCCGGCCAAGAACAAATCAGCCATCAATATCAAGGCCATCAACATGCGTCCGCAGCGCCCACTACGTGAACAGGAAATGACCAATTGGGATTTCTTCCGCAAATTGCCCGAACTGGATCGCCGTCAGATCAAGGTCAGCAGCATCCGCCAACAACAGGTACAGCAGCCCTTGTTCGAGTTCTCCGGTGCCTGCGAAGGCTGCGGCGAAACACCTTATATCAAACTTGTGACGCAGTTGTTCGGTGATCGTTCCTTGATTGCCAACGCGACTGGCTGCTCGTCGATTTATGGTGGTAATTTACCGACAACACCGTGGTCAAAGAATAACGATGGGCGCGGGCCAGCGTGGGCTAACTCACTCTTTGAAGACAATGCCGAATTCGGTTTGGGGATGCGCGTGGCGCTCGATAAACAGGCCGAAATCGCCGTCGAACTTTTAACGCGAGTCGCCCCACAGTTGGATGGCGAACTCGTAACGGCACTGCTGAATGCCGACCAGCACAATGAAGCCGAAATATATGATCAACGCGAACGGGTGGCTTTGCTCAAGACCAAACTGCAAGTCATCGACGGCGATGATGCACAGCGTTTGCTGCAAACAGCCGACTCGCTGATTAAGCGCGATGTGTGGATTATCGGCGGTGATGGTTGGGCATATGACATCGGCTTCGGTGGTTTGGATCACGTCCTTGCCAGCGGACGCAATGTCAATGTGCTGGTGTTGGATACCGAAGTCTACTCGAACACCGGAGGTCAAATGTCCAAGTCCACGCCGCGTGGTGCGGTCGCTAAGTATGCGTCGGCGGGTAAAACGGCAGCTAAGAAAGATTTGGGTCTGATCGCCATGACCTACGGCAATGTGTATGTGGCTCGTATCGCGATGGGTGCTAAGGATGAACAAACGCTACGGGCGCTGTTAGAAGCTGAAGCCTACAACGGCCCATCGTTGATTATTGCCTACAGCCATTGCATCGCGCACGGCATCGATATGAGCAAGGGGATGCGTGATCAAAAGGCCGCTGTCGAATCCGGCCAATGGCCGCTGTATCGTTATAACCCTGATCGCCTCGAAAAAGGTGACAATCCCTTCGTGTTGGACTCGCGTGCGGCGAAGATCCCGGTCAAAGAGTATATGCACATGGAAAACCGTTTCAAGATGCTGGAACTCAGCAAACCGGAAATCGCCAAGACCCTTTTTGCCGCCGCGCAAGAAGATGCTGATACCCGTTGGGCCATGTATGAATATCTGGCGGCACGTCCCGTTTTAAGCAGCGGCAAGTAGTCGCATCAATTTCGTTCGAATAAGTCAATATGGGCAGGGTGCGCTCTGCCCTCATCCTCATGGAGGATAATCGTGAACATCACTACCCATTATCTTGGCCTGACACTGCGTTCGCCTTTGATCGCCTCGGCCTCGCCACTTTCTGAAAGTCTCGACAACATCAAGCGCATGGAAGATGCCGGAGCCGGTGCGGTCGTCCTCTTCTCGCTGTTTGAGGAACAAATTCGGCAGGAGCGCGAGGCGATGCACCACTTCATGACCTATGGCACGGAAAGTAATTCCGAAGCGCTGTCTTATTTCCCCGAACCGGATGAATATCATACTGGCACCAAGCAGTACCTCCAGTTGATTCAACGTGCCAAGCAAGTTGTTGATATTCCCATCATCGCCAGTTTGAACGGCGTTTCCATTGGCGGTTGGACGAGTTTCGCCCGACAGATGGAAGAGGCTGGCGCGGATGCTTTGGAACTCAATGTGTACTACATCCCGACTGATATGAATCTCAGCGGCCAGCAGATCGAACAAACCTATATCGACATTCTGAAAGCGGTCAAAGCTGCCGTCAAAATTCCGGTTGCCATCAAGCTCAGTCCATTTTTTAGCAATTTTGCCCATATGGCGCGTGATCTGGATAACGCTGGTGCGGATGCTCTGGTCATGTTCAACCGCTTCTATCAGCCGGATATTGATCTCGAAACACTGGAAGTCACTCCGCATGTCCTCTTAAGCACGGCACAGGATTTACGCTTGCCCTTAACGTGGATCGGTATCCTTTATGGACGGGTGAAAGCGAGCCTCGCCGCGACCAGTGGTGTCCACAGCAGTGATGATGCCGTCAAGCTCATTTTGGCAGGGGCGAATGTGACCATGATGACCTCTGCCTTACTCAAGCACGGCATTGAGCATATCCGCACGGTTGAGCACGGTTTAAACCAATGGATGCTGGATCACGACTACAAATCGGTCAATCAGATGCGCGGTGCGGTTAGCCAGATGAACGCCGAAGACCCCAGCGCTTTTGAACGGGCACAGTATATGCGTGCGCTGACCAGCTATTCTCCCGTATCGAAACGCTGATCGCCTCTGATCAGCCACAATTTATTTTCAGCATAAGCAGAAATGGCGACCTCGAAGGTCGCCGTTTGCTGTGTCATGTAGAATATTCTGTTGTTGATTTTTACCATGTTCGCCTCCGCAACATACAAAAGTGTAACTATTTTCTCGAAATATTAATTCTTAACTTTTGCAAAATGTGCTATCGTGTAGGCAGCGGCGTTTACGTTTTTTATATCTGTGCCGATAGTTAGGCATTAAAGATAGCCTTGATAGGCTGAAAGACCTATTGCCGCCGGGCGATAGCATGGCACAATTTCTGGCAACATACGCATCGAGCGGGTTGAGCCAGAAGGACAGGAATCATGATCGTGGATCAAAAACCACCAGCAAAAACACAACTGCTGCCTCCAATACCCAATGAAGTGGTCGAACACCCTTATCGTACCCATATTATGCCCCGTAACCAGACGCTGCGGCGTTTGCTGACTGGCATTCCCGGCCTGAGCAAAGATGCTGATCGGCTTGCGCCTACTAAAATTTCGTTGACGGTGCGCGGCATTTCGGAGTCGATCAGCTTGATTGAAGGACAGGTTGCCCTGTTGGGACGTGCGGATTTCCGTGCGGGTGGCTTCCAACCGGATGTTGACTTGACCGCTTATGGCGCACAGGAGCGCGGTGTTTCACGGGCACATGCTCGTCTACATTTGGAAAATGGTCAACTTTACGTGACCGATCTTTACAGCGCCAATGGTACCCGTATTCGTGGCGAACGTGTGGAGCCTGAACAACCTTATCTACTCAAGCACGGCGATGAGTTTATGCTAGGGGCGCTGCCCATCCGTGTAACCTTCGAATAACGCGTTAGCCCAAATTTACAAAATCAACCCGACCAGTTTGTCGGGTTTTTTATTGTGGTTAAACCTTCAAAATATCCCAAATATCCCAAGTTTTAGTGTGATTTTCACACGCCTTCAAAGTGTGATTCCCGTTGAGAAATTGACTTCTCCTGAAATTATAACCTTCTGTTTCAGAACAAAAATTCTTTACCGGTGAGCGAAAGTGATGCGAGGGTTTCTAAGAAGCCGTTTGAAAGTCGTTATTCTCAGGAAAACGGACGCGATATATCGCGTCCCTACATCAAAATCAAGAGAGACACCTGAGCATTTCGTGTTTTCGTAGGGACGGCATATATGCCGTCCAGTACTCTTAAATACTTTTCAAACGGTTTTCAACCTAAACCGATATCATTGCTCAAAAGGTGATTCGGTCTGGATAGTCCTTCATCGACATTGGCCTTTTGCGTCCCAACTCGAACAACGCTAGACTAATGGTTAGGGGCTGCATCGGTCAGATTAGCCCTTCTTCTGTCGTCTATTCTTCATAACCTCTGAAACGGGTACAATGTTTCCTACTTGGGACATATGGATAAGGAGTCAATATGGCTGGTGTCACCAGACATCAATTGAGTAATGGCTTAACGATCATTTTGAAAGAGCAGCACAGTGCGCCAGTGGTAAGCTGGTGGGTCATGTACCGGATTGGCAGCCGCAACGAGCGTACTGGTCAAACGGGTATTTCGCATTGGGTTGAACACATGATGTTCAAGGGGACACCGAGTTTTCCGGGTGGCATTCTTGACCGTCAGATTAGCCGCGAGGGTGGCAACTGGAATGCCCAAACTTCGATGGATTACACGGCTTACTATGAGACCATGCCAGCGGATCGGATTGACCTTGGCCTGAAACTGGAAGCTGACCGCATGATGAACACCATCTTTGAACCGGATGAAGTGGAATCCGAGCGGACAGTGATTATTTCTGAGCGACAAGGTGGCGAAAATTCACCGATGTTCTGGCTAGGTGAGGAAGTACGAGCAGCGGCTTTCCGTGTGCATGGTTATCACCACGAAATCATCGGTGATGAAACTGATTTGCATACCATGACTCGTGATGATCTGTACGGGCATTATAAGCATCACTACATGCCGAATAATGCGATTGCGGTAGCGGTCGGCGATTTCGACACCGAAACGATGCTCAAACGTATTGAAGAACTCTACGGCAGTATTCCGGCGGGCGAGAAGCCGAATTTGTTCGTGCGGCCTGAACCGGAACAGCACGGCGAACGGCGTGTGGTGGTTGAGCGTCCGGGGAATACACAGTTCCTTGAAGTGGCTTACCATGTGCCACCAGCAACCGATGACGATTGGTTCAAGCTGGCGATTTTGAACAGCGTGCTAACAGGGCCAAGTGGTATGGGTGGCGGTGGGATTGATAACAAAACCAGCCGACTGTACAAGGCGATTGTCGAGACCGGATTAGCGGTGGATATTGATGGTGGCTTGCTGCCGTCGATTGATCCTTACCTTTTTGATCTGGTGGCGACGGTACGGGATGGTCGGACTATTCAGGAAGTCGAAACGGCGTTGGACGTGCAAATCGACCGGATGTTGAACGAAAATATCACCCAGAAAGAACTGGATAAAGCCCGTAAACAGGCCAGAGCTTTGTTCGCTTATGGCACAGAACGAGTCAGTTCACAGGCGTTCTGGTTGGCCTTTGCCGAAAACTTCCACAGTTACGAGTGGTTCCTGAACTACGTGGATAAGCTGGAAGCGGTGACGATTGAGGATGTGCGAATGGTTGCACAGAAATATTTACGTCCACAAAACCGTATCGTAGGCTGGTTTGTGCCGACCGAAGCCGGTGAAGGTGATATGGACGAGGAGGACGAAGAATGACCAATTCATCCATTCCGGGGCCGAATAACATTACCCGTGTTGAACTGGATAACGGCATCGTGGTGCTGGTGTATGAGAACTTTGCAGCACAGTCGGTGGTGATTGCGGGTTCGTTGGAAGCGGGCAGCATCTACGAAGACACTGCCAAAGGTGGTACGGCCAGCATGACGGCAGCAGCCTTGATGCGTGGCACGGCAAACCGTGATTTTGATGTGATCCACAGCAGCCTTGAGGACATCGGAGCCGATCTGGATGTGGGGGCAGGAACCCATACAACCGGCTTTAGCGGCAAGGCATTGGCCGAAGATTTGCCAGTGCTGTTGGAAATTTTGGAAGATGTGCTGCGTAATCCAGTGTTTCCTGAGCAGCAGGTGGAACGGCTGAAGGGTGAAATCCTAACGGGTTTGCAATACCGTCAGCAAGATACGCGTTTCCGTGCGGGACGGGCATTCCGTGAGAACCTGTATCCAGAAAATCATCCGTATCATTTCAGTTCACGGGGTACATTGGAAACCATTCCGGGCATTACGATTGATGATATGAAGGCGTTCCACAAAAAGCACTACGGGCCAAAGGGCATGGTGATTACGGTGGTGGGTGCTGTCAAAGCAGCCGATGCGATTGCGGCGGTCAAGGCCAAATTGGGTGATTGGCAAAATGCCGACCAACCAGCCAAAGCCGTTTTACCGGATATTCAACAGGTCGATGAGACCCGTCAAATTGCGGTCAATATTCCGGGCAAGACACAGTCGGATATTGTGATGGGCGTGTTGGGGCCGTCAAGATTTGAGCCGGATTACCGGGCAGCGTCATTGGTCAACAGTGTGCTGGGACAGTTCGGTATGATGGGGCGTATTGGTGACGAAGTACGCGAGAAGCGTGGTTTGGCCTATTATGCCTACAGCAGCATCGAAGGCGGACTTGGGCCGGGTGCATGGAGCGTAAGTGCGGGTGTTAATCCAGCCAATGTGCAGCAAGCGATTGACAGCATCGTCGGTGAAATCAAACGGATCATCACTGAAGAAGTGAGCGACGAGGATATTGACGAGAACAAGTCCTACTTTACCGGCCATTTGCCGTTGCAACTGGAAAGTAACGAAGGCATAGCGGGTTCGATACTGAACATGGAAGCCTATCAACTGGGGTTGGACAATCTGCAAAAGTTCAAGGGCGAAATCAATGCTTTGACCAAGGCTGATCTGTTGAAGGCGATTCAGAAGTATTGGAATCCAGAAGCCTATGTGGTGGCGGTGGCAGGGCCACAGTAGGGAGGGATTTGCCACCGGCAAATCCGTACAACAAGCTGCAAGACAAATGCGATTGAACCACCGTACCTAAAGGTAGGCTTTGCACAGGCACAGAGAACACAGAGCAGCATTAAGCGAAGAAAAGCAGAAGAAAAACCACAGTTCAAGTTGAGGACTGTGGTTTTTTGTTGGGTGTGGCCTGATAAACAGGTGATAACAGGTAACAGGCGGTTAAATTGTTACGAAGATTTACCTGCATTGCAGGTGGAGCAGGTAAAAAAGGGGTGTTTTGAGGCCATTTATGAAGATAACGTTTGGAAGGTGAAACTAAATTCAAACGATCAAAAGTAGAAAAATGTGTTAGAATTTTTGTTCTTTTCGCGGTCATAGAATGTCTTTTGCAAAAGAAAGGGCATTACAGGACTATTTTCGACAGAGGAGTGCAAGGCTATTCAACCGATTCTAGTGCAATTTTCTGGGTAAAAAACCGAACGTTTTTCTTGCAATTTGGTCTCTAGGAGATCGCAAAATTTAGTATTCTTTATACTTTTAGGGCAACTATATCAGTGTTAGGATTACTTAACATAGTCCTATATCAGGCTGCGCTCTGTAGCAACAGGTGATTAAATAACATTTGGAACTTTTCTATTAGCTTTTATCATCTCATTGATTTTCTATCTTCCGCTAGCTGGTGATTCATTAGCATATAATGGGGTGAAATATGATGTAACCGAGAATGAAGTACCAACAATTCATGGGGTTGTCCTTACATATACATAAATGAGGCATTATGAAGCCAATCATTTGTAAGATTATAGTGACACTGATTACTTTAGCAGCACTTGTCTCAACACATCCCATAGCTTATTTATCAGATGAAAAATTTTCTTGGGAGAAGGTTTCAGATCAGCCAGTTTTGGGGATAAACGGAGACATCCCTAATAAATCAATCATATTAATAAAAGATAATGAAAATCAGATCAGCGCTTTCGACTGGCAAAAGAGGAAATATATATGGCATGTTGCTTTACCAGATGCCAGCGGCATCTTTCGATGGAGTCCCGACCAAAAGATTATTGCATCTATAAGCAATGGGACAATTCAAATTTTTGATGCTTTGACAGGCCAGCATTTTGACGAACTTGAGAAATCAATTAATCAAACCTCCAAACCCTTTTTGGGCGAAATAGGTTATGCTGATTTAAGATGGCGACCTAGTTCGAATGAACTGACTATCTTGACTGATTTCAACATCTTAACTTATTCAAGTGATTCAGGAAAACTTCTGCAAAGAGTCAAACTCCCCGGTTTTGATAAACTGACAGGCTCTCCTAGTCCTTCTTACTTTGACTGGAGTCCGGACGGCAAACGACTGGCCTTAGCACAAGTGAAAACTTCCGATTCTGAACCTGTATACCCTTTGCAAGTGGTATTGGGTATATGGGATAAAGATGGTAAATGGCTAAATGATTATGATGAGCGTTCAAGCACAGAAAGCTGCATTCCCGCATCGAGTGCGGTATATCGAGGAAACGAAACATTCTTTAGTTTCTATGTAGCGTGGTCGCCATACAATACAACACTTGCCGTAAGCATGCCCTATTCTGGTTACCAACTGTGTACTTTTGGAGACGATAATTCAATTGAAGTTCAAAGCATCCCCACCAGCCAGTATGCACAGGAGATAAGTTGGAGTCCGGATGGAAGATGGTTAGCTAATGCTGGTAATAATTGCCTAATAACCATAGCTGACGCAAACAACAATTATTCATTAACAGATACTCAGCTTGATTCGACTGACTGTGTTTTCCATACATTTCAATGGAGTAAAGACTCACTTTCACTGATGGTTGGGACCGAGGATGGTCTGTGGATAGGCAAAGTTAGTAATGGCTGATGTTTGGATTGGTATGTTAGGCTCAATTTAACGATTTGGATTGTTGTGCTTTAGGCAATTCTCCCTCACTTTCCGGTTGCTAAGTGGTCGTCGTGATGCAATTAATCTGAGCGTAAAATTAATCGAAGTCATAGAAAATAACTCCTGATAACCCCGCATATGACTACGAATGTGTGTTTTTTGGAAACTGAAAAAGACCTTATTCAAACAGGGAACAAGATGGCACAGATCAAAATTTACGGCCTGAAAAGTACGCTGAATCCCATCAAAGCCCAACTGTCCGATGTGATTCATGGCTGCGTGGTGGAGGCGTTGAAATTCCCTCTGGATAAACGGGCGCACCGTTTCTTCCCGCTGGATGCCGAAGATTTTTACTATCCGGCAGGCCGCAGCGAACACTATGTCATCATCGAAATAGTCATGATTGAAGGGCGCACGGTCGAAACCAAGAAGGCGTTGATTTACCTGCTGTTTGAACGCATCAGCCAAACCTTCAACATCTCTACGACCGACATCGAAATCAACATCCTCGAAGCGCCGAAGCACGATTGGGGTTTTCGTGGCAAAACGGGTGATGAAGTGGAAATCAACTATAAGATTGAGGTGTAGGTTTCAAATAATGTCATCTGCTAACACTTTGTTGAATTAAACTGGCAGTAAGTTTTGAACACCCTATAATTAAACGCTGGGCGCAGATTAATAGGCTTGAAGGTCGTACAAATGGCTGATTTCCTGCGGGATTCTGCAAAAAGAAACAAAGTTGCACGCGCTGCTACTTCTATTTCTTCAAAGGGGACTGACAGCCGTATTGGAGTTCAGGATTCTGGTGTTCTCAATCTTTTGAAGCTCCAATCCTTGATTGGCAATCGGGCAGTGCAGCGTCTTGTTGGTAAAGCCATAAAAGACGTTCCAGTACGACAGGGAAAACAGAGACCTGACGACCCTATCGAGGGTCTAACCCGGCAGTTGAGGATTCAGCGGGCACAAGCAAAGGCGGGAGCAGACATCCAGTTTTTTTACCCGGAAAATACGAATGACCAACAGGCCTTGATTGAAGCTGGTGCAATATTTCAAATTGATGACCCACCGAAATTTTGGGAACAAGGGGCGGTTAAATGGATCAGAGTAGGATACGTAGTGGATGATCAATTTCAAACCGGGTGGGCCAACGTTGAGTTTGTCAAGCCAGTGGGCGTGGAAAATGAGTTAAATAGGCTTGCTGCCAATTGGGATCAGATTTTATTTAATGTCGTTGACTCATTGGACGGTCAATATTTAAAAGCATTAGGCAACGTTAAGGATGAGGTGATTGACTTTAATAATGACATGAACATTCGATGGTCTGGATGGTATTTAAAAGATTTACAGGATCGTGTAAGCAACTACCTTTTGCTCATACCCAAAAAAATAAATACTAAAGTCAAGCGCATGATTGAAGAACTCGAGCAAAATCAAAATGTTGCCGAAAACAAAGCTCTGGTCCCTTTAATGTTGCAAACAATATCTGATATGAAGATTGAACTCGAAAGCGGTCTAGTGCCCCCGTGGGAGGTTGTACAAAAGGTGGCCGATGGGCAGCCATTTGATGTTGCTTACGAGGAAATGGTCGCGCGAAATACGCTAAGCGAAAATCCGGCTCGTGGCACAAAGAGTCATGACAGCGCAATAATCGCCCCGGGAAGTTCTTATTTTTCCGATCAGGAAACAGTGACCAAAGGCCCGAAGTCCGAAAGCGCACCGAGCAGCCCTGTTATAGAAACCGCAACCTCAAAAGGAGCGTTGAAAAAAGTTAAGGGCGATCCAAAAGTTTATACCGAGCATGTACGTGATGCCGAAACACCATCAATCTATATTGATGACAAACCAACGAGTGATGATGTAGCCCAAACAAATTTAGGGGACTGTTACTATTTGTCGGTCGTTGCCTCGATTGCCGCCCGTGATCCAGAGCGCCTCAAAGCGATTATGCCTGATCCAGGCAATACTGATCGTGTTCAGGTCACATTCTACTCTAATGATAATCACGGGAATTTTCTACCCCAGCGTATTCAATTGGATCAGGCTTTGACTTATCGAGAAGGAACTAATCTATTGGGTTCCCGGTTTAAGATTGTTCCAAGCGGGAAGTCTATCTGGGTTCTCAGGCAAACCAACGATGGTGAAGAGCAGTATATAGAAGAAAAACGCTACTACAAAACAGCGCTTTGGGCACCCCTGCTTGAGAAGGCTTACGCCCGCTTTGCTGAAGAACATGGACAATATGGTTTTGCGCTTCATACGAACAAGGACGGATATAAGAAAATTACGGGTGGAGGCTCTTCCGCTGAGGTTTATTCCGTGTTCTATGGGCCACAGGTAAAAGCAAAGAACATTCTTCTTAGTTCACCTGAAAAAGTTTCGACTCAAGTGGATAATCCACCAGAGAATTATATTGATGCTATTCAGGCGCTGCTACAATTTGCCGATAAAACAGGCAGCTTGAAACAAAATAATCAAATGATGCTCATGTCAGCGGCAGCCGGTGTAAGTGATATTTTCGCCCGTGCACACAAGTACGCTGAGACGATAAAACTAAGCGACCTAAAACAATTCAAGACAGATCAGGAAGATGTAAAATTATTGGGGCATATCCAGAGCCTCAAAGATCAATTATCGACCCTGATTGAAAAGTCAACGACACTTCCAGAGAATAGTTCTGAGTTAAAGGATCTTCAGCACAGTGCTCAGGGATTTTCCGATTGGCTGATCGATAAAATTCAACAATATTTGAGTGGGGACGAGCCCAGCACCCGACTGCGACATTTTATGCAACTCCTTTATGATATGTCCGGTGGTGAAGCGACGTTAGGAGGAAGTGGAAAGCAGTTTATTTATCCAGCTCATGCCTACGCGATTCTGGATGTCAATTTGCTTGACAAAAAGAATAGTCCCTTAATCGTTGACGGCAACGACCGAAAAGCTGTAGAAGCGGCCATGCCAACATTGAATTGGAAGCGGTCATCGGTGACTTTATATAATCCTCATCACACCAATAGTCCTAACGTTGACGCAACTTTGGACAAGAAAAAGGGTGATAACGGCGAATTTAGACTCTGGCTGACACAGTTCTTTAGAAACTTCACCAAGTTGAGTTCGGGTCTGGTGCAGAAAAAATAACTGACTGGGGCGGCGATGAGATCCTGCACGGCTCGCTCGAATTGAAGTTCCAGAGGACGAGTGGGGCTTGCGGCCTTTCATACCTAACGTTACAGTTGAGCCAACTATCGGCACTTATTTACATGGCACAACCTTATTATGGACATCCCACTGCGCGTTGGCGTTTCACCCACCCTCAACATTCGCGGATTGATCGCGAGCCGCGACATCAAAAAGAATGAAATTTTAGAGCGCTGCCCGATCATTCTGGTCGATCATCGCAACGACACCGCCTTTGAAAACACCATCTTGAACCGTTACTGCTTCGAGTGGACGAAAACCCACAGTGCGCTGGTGCTGGGTTATGGCAGCCTGTACAACCACTCGTATACGCCGAACGTGCGTTACCACTTCGCTTATACGACCAAAGAAATTTTCTTCCGTGCCCTACGTTTCATCAATATGGGTGAGGAATTGTTCGTCAATTACAACGGTGATCCGCCTGACCAGAGTGTCATCGAAGGCTTTTACCTCGACGGCAAGCACTAAATCTGACCATTAACCACGTAAGGGCAAATCAACTATTTGCCCTTTTTGTATTCGCGTTGTTAAGCGGCGTCTGCAATCCTTCTCACACAATGAAGCAGCATATCACCTATAATGGGTGACATTATTGAGGGGCGGATTATGCAAGCGACCATGCCATCAACACGCTATTGTTTATTCAAAGCGCTGGATAATGGAATCTGGGAATTCCGATTCGTCAAAGCTAATAATCAAGCGGTTGACGAATGGGTGGCGTGGCAAAATTACCTCAAAAACCTCCCGCCCGAACCCGGTGTGACCTCGGTGCGAACGCTGCTGGATTTTAGAGCGGACGGGCCGATCTCCATGATGTATGCCTTACAAAAGAATTTTGAGTGGCGCAAACAGAATCGGGATGTGGATGCGGTTCCGGTCAAAGTTGCGATTGTGCTGATGCCTATGAATCGCTTCATAAAAGGTTATGCCGATTTAATCAAAGAGGGCATCAACGTCTTTGGGATGCGGAAAGTGCAGGTCGAGTTGTTTCAGGATACTTATCAACAGGCCGTTGATTGGCTGCTCGAAGACTGATTCTGCCGATTTTAAACCCTGGTGTACTATTGTAGGGTTTCTGAGTGAGCCGTTTGCCCATGCCTCCCAAATTTCTGCGCACAACTGACCTCGCCCGTGAACTCGGTGTGCATGTCAATACTATCCGTTTGTACGAAGCATGGGGCTTTCTACCGCCGATTCCGCGCGGATCGAACGGTTACCGCCAATATACAAAACGGCATTTGGAACAAGCTCGTTTAACGCATATGGCCGCCCGCTGGCCCTATCTGGTCAACGATAAAGCCTTACTGGGTGAGCTGGTCAGGAGAGCTGCCAGTGATGACCTCGGCATGGCGATGGAGTTAGCCTACCAATATCTGGCGCATGTGCGCGTCGAACGAACACTGGCCGAAGCCGCCGTTGAGTTCCTCGAACGTTGGGCTGCCGGTCACTTAATGGATTCTTCGCGCCCTACAATGCATATCCAGCGAGCAGCGACGCACTTGAATGTGACGGTGGATATGCTGCGCAATTGGGAACGTAACGGACTTATCAGCGTCCCGCGTGATCCTGATAATGGTTACCGGCTGTATGGCACAACCGAGTTTGGCCGCCTACGTGTGATTCGAACGCTCGTGCAATCCGGTTACAGCCTGATGGCGGTCTTGCAGATGATGCGCCAGTTCGACACCGGCAAAACCGATAACCTACGTGATGCGCTTTATGTCGCGCGTGCCGACAGTGCTGATGAGCATATCGAAGTGGTGGCGGATCGTTGGCTGGCGAGCCTGGTCGAATTGGAACAACGCGCTCAGGCCACCATCCGCCAGATCACCTATCTGATTGAACTCACGTATTCGTGCTAACCCTACAGCAACACACCAATCCTTTATGATCGAAATTGAGCGATGTGCCGGCCTCGTTCAAATCCGATTATCAAGGAGATTAACAGCGATGGAATCCCTACAAACATTTTTCGAGCAGCAGCACAGCAGCGATATTCATGCCATTGGGCGCTATATTCAACAGCATGTCGATGAGCAGTGGCAGTTGATATTCGAGGCAAACAAGGCAGAGATGCTGCGGCGCTTTCCCGAAATTGGCGATACGGTCTACGGCATCTACGGCACACGGATGTTCAAGCATATCCACGATCAATTCAGTGAGGTAGGTCTACGAGCGACACCGCGTTTACCGGGCAGCTTCCCAATTTCCAGAGAATGGGGCGAGGATGAGATGGATCGCCAGCGTTGGATGTGGAGCAAGATCACACGGAAAGACGGTACGAATGTCGGCACGATTGTGACAGTTTTCTTCCATGAACATGAGCAAATCCGTATTCCGCGACCTTTTCAGATTATCGCCTTAGAAGAAACCAGCAAAGGCGCGGTGGTCGAAGCGTTGTCGCGACGTTCGCTGGATTTCAAGAACGCACAGGAGGCCAAAATTGAAATTGCTCAGTACATGGCACAGGTAGCAGGGCATTAACCGGTTCATGGATTGAGTCCTATCGGTTAGAAGTTAGTTCTAAAAGATGAGTAGGTTATCGAAAGTTATGAGGCAACCCCCACCCTAACCCTCCCCCGCAAGCGATGGAGGGAACCAAGGCAGTAGGACGCTTTTAACTTTTCGATAAATCACTTGGGGTGAAAGCGGGAGGGTCTCAGACCCTCCCCTACGAAATGGTGCGGTGCTAAGTGGCTTTTTCAACCGGATATTGAATCTCGGTAGCCGAGTCGCTCAAGTTGCTTTTGTCGTGATTGATGTAAATCTCGCGATAGGTGCCCAGCACGCGATAACCATTGGCTTCAATCCAACTGAGCAGCACGGCATGGAGCTGTGTGAAATTCTCGAAATCGCCGTGATGCACAGCCGATACCACCTGTGCAGATGGTAGTTCATAAACTTTCACAAGGTCTGTGCCGGATAACAGCCGGTCAATCGGTACGGCGGCTTCGGCCACTTCATTGGCAAGTACCGCCGCTGGTTGATGCCATACCGCGAAACATGGGCCGGTGTCCTTGCCGCCCTGCGCCTTGATGTGGCTGTAAACCTCTTTGTAGGCGGGACTGAGATAAGCCGGTACTTGATCATTGGTGGGGATAGTGACCGTCCGCGAGGCGATCAATATCGCGGGGATATTCTTCAGTACAACGTCATAATCGGGCATATGATCCTCCAATTCAATTTGTTTGAGTCGGGCGGCAATCCGCGCTAACCGTTCCTGTTCCTGCGCGAGCTGCTGCTCAACTTCTGCCTGTTTCATCTTTAACATTCCACGCAGTTGGTCGATTGTGAGGCCATTCAAGACTTGCTCGATCTGCTCCAACGAGAAACCCAGATCCTTGAGAGCAAGGATGCGGTTGAGTGCCGCCAGTTGGGCGACAGAATAATAACGGTAGCCCGTAAAGCTATCGACGCTCACCGGTTTGAGCAGGCCAATATCGTCATAATGGCGCAGCGTCACCACCGAAACCTGTCCTAAACGAGCAAAATCACCTATTTTGATCAACTGCTACTCCTTGCGCTTGGATGTTGACACTATACAGTTTCAGGCGAGGTGAGAGTCAAGCAGCATCTTTTGGCCGTGCAAATATGGGTATCGCTGGAAAATGGACTGACGGCTGCCGCGAAACATGCTAAACTAGACCCATCGCTCAATCGTTCGCTGGCTGAGGGAGAAGGATGCTCAACCGGGAACAACTCGAACAGACCATTGCCGCTCAAGAAAGTCTACGCGCCGCCCTCGGTGATGCGGTAGTCGATGCCACCGTCGCCATCCTGCGCGAACGATTGGCCGCGCTTGACCACCAGACGACCCCCGAACAGCGCAAGCTCGTGACTATCCTCTTTTGTGATATTGTCGGCTCGACCGCGCTTTCCGAGAAACTTGATCCTGAAGATGTGCTGGAAATTATGGATGGTGCGCTCAAAGCCTACTCGGATGCTGTCAGTGAATTTGGCGGCACCGTTGCCCGTCTAATGGGTGATGGCCTCCTCGCGTTCTTCGGCGCACCGATTGGTCGTGAAGATGATGCGGTTCGGGCCGTGCGCTGCGGCTTGGCTATCCTGCGTGCCACGCGCACCTATGCCGCCACCGTCGCCGCTCAATATGATGTGGAAGCCTTTAGCGTCCGCGTGGGGCTGAATACTGGCCCTGTCGCCCTCGGTGAAGTCGGCGGTGTGGCCGGTTCCGAATGGACGGCGATGGGTGATGCGATCAATCTGGCGGCTCGTCTGCAATCCGGCGCTCAACCCGGCACCATCCTCATCTCGCATGATACCTACGTCCATGTACGCGGTGTCTTTGAAGCCCGCACACTCGATCCGATGCTGTTTAAGGGCAAATCCGAGCCGGTTCAAGTCTACATGGTCGAGCGCGAAAAACCCCGCACCTTCCGCGTCACCACACGCGGCATCGAAGGTGTGGAAACGCACATGATCGGTCGCAACACCGAACTCTATCAGTTACAAGCCGCCTTCAATTGGGCTAATGAAGAACACGAGACACAGATCGTCACCCTCGTCGGTGAACCGGGTGTCGGCAAATCGCGTCTTCTGCGTGAATTGGATGTGTGGTTGGACGAACGTCCTGAAAGCATTGTGCATTTCACCGGACGCGCCACCGCCGATATGCTCAAGCTGCCGTATGCGCTGATCCGCAATACGTTCGCCTTCCGCTTCGATATTCTCGAAAGTGACAGCGCGGCGGTTGCCCGTGATAAATTGGAAAAAGGTATCACCGGTTTTCTGGGTGAGGACAGCCTGCCCAAAGCCCATGCCATCGGCAACCTTATCGGCTTTGATTTTTCGTCCAGTCCTCATCTGCAAGGCGAAGACCCACAGCAGTTGACGCAGTTGGGCGTGTTTGCCATCACCGAGTTTTTTGGCAAAGTCGCCAGTGACTCACCCGCCGTCATCTTTCTGGATGATATTCATTGGGCGGATGATAAATCGCTGGATCTGGTCAACCATATCATCCGTGCCAAACGTGAACTGCGCCTCTTGATCGTCTGCCTGACGCGTCCGGCACTGTTCGAGCGCCGCACGCCTTTGTGGATGGATCAACTGGAGTTCCACACGCGTATCGAACTCAAACCGCTATCCAGTCAGGATACCCGTTCACTGATCACTGACATCCTGCGCAAAGTGGATGTGATTCCTGATGATCTGTGCGATTTGATCGTGGTCAACGCCGAGGGTAATCCCTTTTACGTCGAAGAAATTATCAAGATGCTGCTCGACGATGGCGTGATTCTCAAAAATGATGGCAAGTGGTCGGTGGACAGTTCGCGCCTGACTGATTTGCGAATTCCGCCCACGTTGACCGGTGTCTTGCAAGCCCGTTTGGATGCCCTGCCACCTGCTGAACGTGACCTGCTGCAACGGGCTTCGGTCGTCGGACGCATCTTCTGGGATGATGCCGTTAGCCACCTGCAAACCGATGAAGATCCACCGCTGAAAAATATTGCGGAAGCGTTGGCGAATTTGAACAACCGCGAACTCATCCGCAAGCGTCAAGATTCGGTCTTTGATGGCACGCAGGAATTTATTTTCCGCCATACCATTCTGCATGATGTCACCTATGAGAGTGTGCTGCGCCGTTTGCGCCGAACGTATCATGAACAGGTGGCGGATTGGTTGGTCAAACGCAGCGGTGATCGCATCAACGAATACACGGGTATGATTGCCCGTCATTACGAGCAAGCCGGTCTGCCCGAAAAGGCCGTGACCTACTTCACCAGAGCGGCGGAAAGTGCCCTGAACATCAGTGCTTATCACGAGGCCATTGATTGGGCAGAGCAAGCGTTGAACCTGCTGACCATATCCGACCAACCCGCCGACGGTGCGCGGGATATGTTGGAAGCCCAACTGCTGGCCTATCTGGGACAGGCGTATCGCTGGCTCAGCAACTTCAGTCGCGCCCGTGAACTTTATGAGCAAAGTCTCGTGCTGTTCGAGCGCATTGGGGATAAACCCGGCATCGTCAAAGCGCTGTATGAACTCGGTTGGCTGGTCGGGTCGATTATGCGCCGTTACACCGAAGCCGAACAATACTTTCAGGTGTCGCTGTCGATGGCACAGGAGATTGAAGATAAGCGCGGTGTGGCGTGGGCTTACAACGGCCTCGGCGCGATGGCACACTATCAAGGCGATTACACCGAAGCCATACGTTACTATCAGGCCAGCTTAGGCATCGCCCGCGAAATTGGCGACCATGTGCGCACGGCGGGAGCGCTCAATAATCTGGGTCTCGTCAAAGCCGAACTGGGACGGTTGGATGAAGCGCAGGGTGATCTGGAAGCCGGTCTGCAAATCTTCAAAACTATCGGCAATCGTTCCGGCCTCGCCAGCCCGATTATGAATCTCGGTAATCTAGCGCGTTTTCAAGGTCGCCATGAAGAAGCCGAACGCCTCTTCCGTGAAGCCCTTAAAATCTATGAAGATACCGGTGATCGTTCCGGTATTTCGGTGTGCCTGTGGTCATTGGGCAGCCTCGCCCGTGTGGATGGCGATTATGATAGCGCCCGCCAGAAATATCAAGAAGCTCTCGCTATCGCCCGCGAGATCGGTTCACCGGCTGGCAT
>JACDGI010000066.1 GCA_013821665.1 Anaerolineae bacterium | reverse complement strand
TGCCGCGCATAATCATTCGCCGTCAATCCGAAATCAATAGTCATTGAAGCCTAGATTTTGTCTTGTTCATCGGGTTCAACGCCCGCAACTTTTGAAAGAGCAGTCTCAAATAGCTTTCGATCCCCCTGTTTGGCTCGTTCATTTATATAATCCTCTGTCATGAGGGATGATATTTTTTCAGTCAATGCCAGTGTAATGAGTTGATTGATGGAGATTTGTTCTTGCTCGGCAAGTTTACGAGCAGATTCATGCAGATATTCGGGTAACCGTAAACTAATGGTACTCATGGTAGCTCTCCTATCTTCTGGAGGAATTCTTTAGGGGTTATGGCTTCAATGCCAAACTGATTAATATGTTTAAAATCTTTCTGGTTATATGTGACAATGAAATCGCATTGGGCAGTCACGGCCAATTCTAAAACCATATCATCTTTGGGATCTTTCAAGAACGGTCGCCAAAGAAAGAAAATATTATGTTGATTAGCAACTTTGCAAATGTAATCGAGCACACGATCAATATCGGTTCCGGTTAATGGGATTTGTCCTATAAGTCTTTTTGTAACATCTTCATATTCCAAAATGAGCGGGATCGAAATATTAATGTCAAAGGATGGTTTTCCCAACAACATAAGTAACTTGAATGAAGCACCCCTAGATGACTGAAGTGCTGAGACAATAACATTGGTGTCAATCACAATTTGATGCTTGCTCATTTTGGTATCATATGCGATACCACTTATTTTGTCAACGAGATGGGTACAAAATACCAATCTCGGAATATGCTTCGAGGGGCCGCATTGACGCTCTACTGCCCACCGTTTATACTGTGAAGCGTAATGACTAACGAAAATAGAGGAAATCGCCATGAGCGAAGTAGCTGCACCTATTGATCCGAAACTGCTGGACATTTTGCGCTGCCCGGTCGCTGTCCACTTCACCGATAAAGGGGCTGACCCCGGTCGCTTAGAATTGGTCAAAGGCTGCTGGTTGGTGAGCGCCGACTCCGGTTACAAGTATCCCATCCGTGATGGCCTCCCCGTCATGTTGGTGGAAGAAGGCGCTCGTTGGAAAGACACACCCGTTGACCAACTGCCTGTTCCACCACCAAAAGAATAATCTTAAACCAAGACACAGAGACACAACACCTACTACGGATTGCTCCCTTCCCCTGTTACTATGGGGGAAGGGTTGGGGTTAGGGGTACTCTCTGTGGTAAAAATGTTTTCATGCCACCATTAGCCCGCCGCACTCCACCTGATAATGCCCTTGTCCTGCATAACTTGCAGGATAAGACCTTTAACTTTGCCGCGCTTCTGCCCGGACGTGCCAGCAGCATCCACACCCAACGGGCTTACTTCCGCTGGATCGACCAATACCTTGTTGATATTGCGGGAATGACCGCCACCGAAGGCCGCGCCCGTGTCATGCGTATGAGTACACTCCCCATCCCCATCCTGCGCGATTGCATCACGGCTTCCCAACTTCGCGCATGGTTGGGCCAGCTTGTGAAAGCCGGTAACGGCAAGCAGGGCATCACACAGGCTAAAGCCGCCATCACCACCTTGGCGAGTTTGCTCTCTGAAGCCGAGTTGATGGACGATTACACCAGCGCCAGCCTCAAGAATGTGCATCCGCCCAAGGCTGAAGATGGTCAGCGTCCGGGACGTTGGTTGTCCACCGATCAAATCAAACTGTTGATTGCCGCCTCACGCGCCATCGCCACCTCGGATAATCAAGAACTCCGCAACCATGTGATTACCTCGGTGCTGTGTACAATGGCCCTTCGACGTGATGAATTAGCGAATGCCCGTTGGGGTGATCTCTCGATGCAGAATGATCGCATCGTTTTGCGCGTACATGGTAAAGGTCGCAAAACCGCCATGATCGACGTGCCGCGTGGCACCATGACCTTACTCATGCGTTGGGGCAAAGCTGTTGAACCCATTGCCACCACGCCCGAACCCAATTCGCCGCTGCTCCGCCGCATTTGGAAGGGTGGTAAGGTCAGCAAAGGGCCGGTCACACCGGATGGCATCTGGTTTATTGTGTCTGAGGCCGCCCGTGTGTCAGGCATCGGTCACGTCGCGCCTCATGATTTACGCCGTTCGGTTGCCGGAGCGTTGGAAGAAGCGGGTACACCCATCGAAAAAATCAGCCGCTTATTGCGTCATTCGAATGTCGCTGTCACCGAACGCTACCTCAGCCGCTTGCCCAAGCGTAACGAGGGTGGTGTCCTCATGAGCGATTTGCTCGGCCTCGAACCCACCTCCGAACCCGATTGGGGCGAATAAATAGCTTCAGCACGCCATTCAAAATGGACAATCACTGGTAGCGCCATACTAAAAGGTGGAGATCAGATTTTGCTGTAGTACACCAGATTGCATCCCTCATAATTGCATTTGCTCCCCTTCGCCATGAGGGAGAAGGGGCCGGGGGATGAGGGTTAACTTTAGTGTCCACCGCTTAGTGTAGTCCTACCCAATCACTGAGTACGAGTGCATATTCAATAAATTTGCTTGACACATAAAGTTGTAATTTTTATTTTTATAAAATTCGTGCTAGTATAAAATTTCTCCCGCCGCTCTATCCTCAATTAATCGTTCCCATTTGAACGTTTATCCAACAACCAAAAATCAGCACCACCAATCGCCCCAATCGAATAACGATAGGAGAAATTGATGCACAAGCAAGATCGCCTCGCAAGAAGATGGACAGATTGCGCCACATCCTTGTCTAGAAGGGTACGCCGAATGCCACGCTGGTTGCATGTCTTCACAATGTTGATTTTGACATTAGGAATAGGCAGCGTATTTCAAACTGTTGCGGCTCAACCAGCCGGAATACCAACGACTGTGACCTACATCTTCAATTATGGCAACACGAAGGAAGCTCTTTGTCTCGGCGAAAAAGTCTCTTACAAAGTGAGTATTCAAGCGAGGGTAGTTGTTCAGGGAGACCCCGATGTGAGCCAGTACCATGTCACGAACGCAACACTTACAGAAACAGTGCAGAACTCGAACATCCTCAAAGATTCGTCAACGATAGTACCCGGCCTTTCTCCATCGAACGATGAGCCATTCTCGCAGACATATACCTTTGTGGCTGTGGGGCTTGGCCGAACAAAAATCGATCTTGTTGGAGTAGTTGTCACCCAGTCTAACAACGTCGTTGAGACGGAATATACACTTCACGACACGATAAGTGTAAGAGTCGTTCCTTGTCGCCTCAAAGTGATTACCAACGCTCGATGGAATCAATCTATGGGGCCAGCCAATGTCAAGGCTTATGCGGTCGTTTATAACGGAGAAATGGTTGGTGATGCCAACGGTTACTATTCAGGCACCGCACAGGTTGTTTGGATTGTAAAAGCGTCGATACCCGGTTGTGGTCAAACCAATACGCTGAAATTGGGTACGGTCGAAATGAAAGGCAAGATTGATCTTGATGAGCAGCTTCATGTCGATCTGGATTATCAACAGTTGTCAGGATCAGAGATTATCAATTGCCCCGGTTTAGGCACTGGCGGCGGTGGCGTGTTTGCTGCGGCCAGTCCGCTTAAAGTACAGGTACCAAATTTTGGTGGAGTAGTGCAGTTACAACAGACTCTGCGCAACCCGTCCTTTAGTGTGGATACCATGACCTACGTTTACGTCGTACCGGTTCCTGTTCCATCTAAACCGTAATGACCGCCAGTAACCGAATAACAATAGGAGAAAGCCTTATGACTCACCTATTTTCAAGACGTGCGTTTCTGCTTATGTTTTGCTGCATCTGGTTAGTGTGCGCATTCCCTTTGCTCGCACAGGATACACCAACACCCGCGCCTGTCGATGAACCGACCAGCATTCCCGAAAAAACGTCTGAGCCTGTTCAAATGTTGTTTGGTTCCGGCCCTTTTACATTATCCTCCCCTACACACGGCCTCGCGGATCTCACCAGTTACCGTGCTACCTTGATCCTGTCATTTGAAGGGACACGAGGCGGCCAGCCCGAACATTGGTCACATACTTATGTCATGCTCGCCACGCAAACACCTGCTGTGCATCAGCTAACGATTGATACAGCCGATGATCCAGCTTCACAGGTCTTTAAATTACAAACCATAGACACGATCTATGAACGTACTGCGGGCACGACCTGCGTTGCGTCCGGCATCGAGCAAGATGGCGCACAAACTGGAATTTTGGAACCCGCTGGCTTGTTGGATAGTGTCATCGGTGCGGACGAAGCGGGTACTGAAAATATCAATGGTGTTGATGCAAATCATTACACTTTTGATGAACGGGCACATGGCGCTGCGGGTATTGCCAAATCAATAGGTGAAATCTGGGTTGCTGCCGAAGGCGACTATCTCGTTCGCTACAAGTTGGAGAACACCGGCGGCGTGGAATATTTTGGCGGCGACCTCGAAGGTAAACTGACGTGGCTTTACGACCTCACGGATGTTAATCAACCTCTTGTTATCAATCTGCCTGCGGATTGCGGCATCGGAATAGTTAACGTCCCAGTATTGCCTGATGCAGTTGATGTGCTGCGCGCTTCAGGTCTGACCACTTATACCACCACTACTAATCTAGCCGATGCGACAGCATTTTATCAAGAACAGTTTTTAGCCTTGGGAGCGAAGTCTTCCTTCGAACCTGCCTTGACGGATACCTCAGCCTTACTTGAGTTTACGCAGGGTGACCAGTTGACCTCGGTTATTATCGCGACACAAGATGGCATCACCACCGTCATTGTTGCTGTGGTATCCACTGCACCTCCAACTGTCTCTAATGTTAATCAGGGCACTGTTCCCAATACGAATCAAGCTGGAACACAAAATTCGGGTGTGTGTTCTGTCAGCACGGCCACCGGTGCTAACCAACGTGGCGGCCCCGGTACAAATTTTGCGCTGGTGGGCAAACTCGCTGCCGGTACAATCGCGCCCGTTATCGGTCAGGCAACATCGTCAGATGGAAAAGTCTGGTGGCAAGTGTCCGAAAGTGCATGGGTTCGTTCGGATGTTGTCATTCAGGTTGGCAATTGCGATAGCGTGCCTGTTGTAAAGTAGCGAACTTAATCCCGTTATCGAAGTGGGCGGTTGTCTCGCCCACTTCGATTTTGAAGGGTTGCCTGTCTTTGATAAATCTGGATACCTGACAATATGATAGACTTTAGGTTTACTTTAAGTTTGTCGGCATACCATTTTCTAACCATCTAGCAACTGTTCTCGTTTATTCCTCGCCTGCAAAGTTAGTGCCAACGCCTCAAAAGAGTTACAAAATGTTCTTCCAAAAAGTAACCCATTCTATCTCGATAGGGTATACGATTGGCTTATTTGTAGGGAGGATGCGTGCGTCCTCCGCGCTTTTTAAAAACATCCAGTCAGCTTTGCCTAAAGATTAAAAAGGTCTTTTGCGGCAAACATTGCAGCAGCAAATATAGGCTTCGCTGCTGCAAAAACCAAATCTGCACAATAAGCACAAAAATCCACTCGTGCATTTGCCGCATTTGCTGCTTTTTCCGCTTGTTGTGCGCTTTAAGGCTTGTCCGGTATTGTTTTAATCAAATGCCTGACCTAAATTCTGTTTTTGTAGGGGCGAGGATTTATCCCGCCCGCACTTCTCAACACAGAAATACCTGTTCTTGAAGCGCCTTCAGTGCGCTTGTCTGGCGATTAGCCGTGCGGCTTTAGCCCTCGGCGAGACAAACTACGACATCTTTAATACCGGACAAGCGTTTTAGCGCCCTTTGTTCACTCAGGCAGGGGTTTGAACCCCTGATGAGGCTGGCAATTTACCATAAAATCCATCTTTGCCATTGCCGACGCTTGTCGGTTGCCAAATTTGCAACATTGATGTCTTTCGTTCATGGCACTGCACCGCCGCCGCCGCCACTGCCGCCATACCAACCACTTGCACTTCCAAATATCTCGCCTTAGCCTTTTCTCAGCACTCAGCACTCAGCACTCAGCACTCAGCACTCAGCACTCAGCACTTTCTTACCTGTGCAGCTTAAGGCCATCCAAAATTTTATCCACCAACTTCTTGCGTTCGCGCAGCGCCATCCCGACGATTTTGAGGTCTTCACTGCGTTTGGCGATCACCGCCGCCCGATTATCAATATCGTTACCCGTCGCGAACAAGTCCTCGGTAAACACACTAAACGGAACGCCTTCCTTCATCGCCCGTAGATACGCCCGTTGGATTTGCTCAGGACTGGCCTCGAACACCATCACCGGCTGCTTGAACATCGGCAGATAGTGGTTACCGGAAGCATCCTCGTACTTTTCACCGACCACATCCGGCACGGTTCCCGCGATGCCACTCACGGTGAAGGCGGTCACATTCAATTTTTGCCATGTTGGCAGGTCATTACGGAGGACAACTGCAATCTTGGTATCAAACGTCATCGACATCTAGACAACTCCTGAAGTAATCTATATTCGCTATTCACCTCTTTTAGAATGGTCTTGGCTCCCCTCTGCCATGAAATGGAGAGGGGTTGGGGGTGAGGATTGAGCGATCAGCCTTGTTTCAGTGAGTGTATGTCAAAGCGCTTTCGCTCGTCTTGCAAAAAATTGCTCTATAGTGCCCCGGTGTCACACCGATGAAGCGTTTGAAGGCGTTGCTAAAATGGCTCTGGCTGGAAAATCCGGTTTCATAAGCCACCTGCACCAGCGGCATTTCGCCTTCTAAATGCCGCTGCGCCGCCCGGATTCGAACACTTTCGAGGTAAGCATGGGGTGGTAATCCGGCTTCTTGATGGAAGACTCGCAGTAGATAAAACGGACTCCAATGGGCATAACTCGCCAGATCATCCAGCCGAATATCGTCGGCATAATGCTCTTCAATATAACCACGCAGCCGCGCTACCGTTTGGCTTTCCCGCCGTACCGCTTCGAGATTAGGCCGGTCAACCGCGTGGCGATAGAGCAGTTGAGCAAACGTATCAATAAAAGCCGACTCTTGCTCCAAATGCGGCTTATCTTGTCGCAGTAGACGATGCAGGTTCAGCAGCCGTTTTGAGAGTTGAGTGTCTTGAATCACAGCCTGATTGAAAGCTGGTAATCCGCTGGATTTGCTGCCCATCTCACCCACGATGCGCTGCAAATCAGCCACTTGTGGATAAAAAGCGCTGTAAGTGAAGCTCGTATCCGTAGCAGACTGCCCATCATGCGCTTCCCCCGGTTGGATGATGAAAATCCCACCTGCCGGATTCACATATTGGGCGGTGTTGCATGAAAAAGTTTGTACACCGTCTTCAATCACGCCGATGGCGAAGTAATCATGAAAATGCCGTTTGTAAGCGTAAGTCGTGTAGGTCGCTCTCAGCATCGTCAGATGGTTCAGATGCGGCGCACACCACATCTCGGTCTTTTCAAGGTTCATTGTTGCTGCTGTTGTTCATACATTTCTTGCGCTGTCAGCTCTTTTTCGCCATCACCCATCGTTGCCCAATGGTCTGGCAGCGGCGGATCTTCCATAGGCGGTTCATCGGCTAATGTCACCCTGACTGAGACGCTCAACTCGGTCTCCGCCTTACCCTTAAACACACCCCGTGTGGGCGGCACATCGTCATAATCGCGACCAATTGCCACCCGAATATGGCAGTAATCAGCGATCAAGTTATTGGTGGGGTCAAAGCCTACCCAGCCCAAACCGGGTAATAAGGCCTCAACCCACGCGTGGCTGGCTCCCGGTGTCGAGCGTGATCCGCCTTGTCTGGGATACAAATAGCCGCTGACGTAGCGTGCTGGAATCCCCAACGGACGCAATAAGGCCAGCATAATATGCGTGAAATCTTGACACACACCTTGACGTGCTTTCAGTGCATCATCAATTGGCGAGTCAACAGCCGTACTCTCCGGCACATAAGCGAACGCATCATAGATTCGAGCCGTCAATTCGCGCAGCAGCGACAGCGGATCGTCACGGCGTTCCACGTTTAGTTCCTCGGCTAACTCACTCAGTAGTGGGCTAGGGTGTGTGAAGTGGCTGGGAACCAACATATCATATTCATTCTGGCTGATGTCGTCCCACGCGCTGGCCGGTAAAGAGTCCGGTAGATCAGCCAGTGGACGCACTTCCACCTGCGATTGTGCGATGATGCTCAGTTGCCGATGTTCACCCGGAATATCGAAGTTGTGAATGACGTTGCCCAGATAATCACGGTAATGCAGGACTTTCGCAGCCGGTGTCACCGACAGTTGGAAACTCAAACAGCGTTGGCTTCCTTCGGTGCGCGGTTGCATCCTTACTTCCATCACACTTTGGTGAATCGGGGCGCTGTAGCGGAAACGTGTCACATGGCGAATGGTGTAATACATGTTTTGGTTATGAATACCTGTTTGTAGGGACACGACATGTCGTGTCCAGCATAAAATGACGGCTAATTAGGCTGCTGAATTTACCCTAACGCGCCCTCGACCGCATAGGTGATGAATGTCTCATATAACGCATTATGAATATGGGCACATTGATCGTTGATGTCTTTGAGATAGACATGGGTATCACGCGCCAACATCTCATCGACAGTATCGAAGCTCATCCCGGAGCGTAGCCGACCAGCCAATCGGTGAACACGGCTGTTTTTGCTGACGGCTGCCGAGTCGGAAATCGTCTGAAGTGAATTTTGCATTTGTTCGATACAAAAACGCATGGCATGTGGAAATTCGGCGTTAAACATCAAAAACTCGACAAGCCGGTTCGGGCGTAAATCCGCGTTATATACTTTGCAGTAGGCTTCAAAGGCCGTGAAGCATTTCAACAACCCCAACCACTCAAAATACTCATCCGCATCACAGGCATCCGACGAGGCCGCAAACACACTCAGATGTGAATCAAGCAGGGTCGCGATGGAAAGGGCACGTTCGATATAACGCCCCACTTGGATGAACTGCCAACCCTCGTCATGCACCATCGTCGTATCGGTAATACCCTGAAACAGATGCGCTCCATTCTTAATCGCTTGGAAAAACAGATGCGGCTGCTCGTTCCAAATCGCATCGATGCTGGTACGCCGTACATCCAGATACACGGTGTTCAGTTGCAGCCACATTTCCGAGCTGATTTTCTCGCGGACTTGACGCGCGTTTTCGCGGGCATTAGCGATGCACACCACAATCGAATTCAGGTTGGATTGGTCGAAGGCCAGCCGCTGCGTCATGCTGTATTCGTCGGGCTTCAAATCCTCCATCGGTGGAACATGAAGTGCTGTCGATAAGCGTTCCCAACGCGCACCCGGCACCTGTTGGGCGGATTGATCTAGCGCCAGATTCAGATGCACATCGACCAGCCGCGCTGTATGTTCGGCTCGTTCCAAATAGCGGCTCATCCAGTATAAATTGTCGGCTACGCGTGAGAGCATGTTCGTTTACCTTTACATCACACCCGAATGAATTTTTGCAGATAAATACAGGTCAATTTCATATCCTGTAACAAGAGATCATTAATGAGTATTTTCGTAGGGACGGGATATATCCCGTCCGTTCCTTAACTTTATTAAATCTATGGACTGGCCGTTGCTGTCGCTGTGCTTAAAGACATGCCATAATCGCCTCGTAGTATTGAAATGGATTTTGCTTTCATCTCAAATGGCAGCGCACCACTACCAAGCTGTAATGCCAACCGTTTGCTATCCTGTTCTGTAAAATTGCCGGTGATGACTGCCTCGGTGCTAATCTCCGCTTGGATCATCGGCACGCTCAAGACCTTGCCATCCAACACAATCGCCAGCAGTTTTCCAATGTGTGTGCGCGTGTAATCACCGAGCGCTTTTCCAGCTTCAGCACTGAATTTGACCGTCACTTGCCACTCATTACCAAACTGTTGGTTAATTGAAGCCGTAGCCGACTGGACTCCGTCGCCCGTCAGCACGGTTTCAAAGGGTTTGTTCGATACTGGATTTGGAGCTGCGCTCTCCGAAACGGGGTGATTGCCTTGTCCGCTGGTCAGGATGTCGCGGCCTTGCCATTCACTCACATCTGGCACATCGCTGAAGTCTACGAACTCCAACAAGCCACGCGCAGCCAGCGTTTTTAGAACATCAGCTTGGTTCTCAACTTGGGGCAGGTCAATATTGATGCCGGTATCACCAGAAACCTCGACTTTTGCCGTCGAGAGTTCCAATCCGTCTAACCGTTTTTGAATAACGATGGCGGCCTGTTGTAAATCATCCGGGGTAAAGGTTCCAATTGGGACGAGCGTTACATGGGTGCTAACGTCGGTCGGGGAAAGAGAAGTTATTGAACTGAAATTAAAGGCTGCCATAAACGAACCGAATACGGCAGCCAATAACATGAGGAGGGATGTGAAACAACCTGAACGAGTCGGTTCCGACATTTTGCCTCAGACTTGAATATGCGCCTCAAGGAACCACAGATGCTTATCCATCTCACCCGAAATGGTGGTGAACAAGTCGGCGGTATCTTTGTCGCCCGCTTTGTCAGCCGCATCAATCGCCGCACGGGTGCTGTTGGCGAACTTGCCATAGATTTCGACCAGCGTCTTCACCATAGTCTTGCCATCATAAGGGCCTGATGGGAATTCTGGCAGGGTGGAGTTGGCTGCGGCCATACGTGCTGTTCCCAATGCCACACCACCAATCGATGTCGCACGCTCGGCAATGCTATCGACATACGGCAGCACTTGCTCGGCCAGATCATCGAAGAACTCGTGCAACTGGATAAAGTCCATACCCTTGATATTCCAGTGGGCTTGCTTCGTCTGACTATACAAATCGGCTGCATCTGCCAGCCGTTCGTTCAAAAGCTCAATCATCTGGGCACGGGTCTTCTCGGAAAGATCAACGTGAGTGTGAAAAGTTTGAAGTTTAGTCTTCGCCACGATATTGCCATCCTTTGTAGTGGATAATTACCACATTACATTATAGCCATATGGCCTAATCACCACATCAGGGATTATACCTATTCTCTCTCAGCCACCTGTCCCATAGACCCTCGTGCAATCATTCCCCAAAATCGATTGGTCGGCTCGTTTATTCGTCCAATACCCATGTATCTTTGCTACCGCCACCTTGTGACGAATTGACCACTAATGACCCGCGCTGAAGGGCTACCCGCGTCAGCCCACCCGGTACGATTGTTACCTTTTCACCGCACAGAATATAAGGGCGCAAATCGACATGCCGCGCTTCAACTTCGCCTTCCACAAAGCATGGCGCACGCGACAGTGCCAACGTCGGCTGGGCAATATAGTTACGGGGATTCGCCATAATCCGGCGTTTAAATTCTTCGCGCTGTTCGGCTGTGCTGTGTGGGCCAATCAGCATCCCATAGCCGCCCGACTCGCCTACTGCTTTGACCACTAGATGTTGTAAGTTTGCCAGCACATATTCACGCTGCTTTTCGTCCGTTAGGATATAGGTTTCGACATTGTTGAGGATGGGATCTTCGCCCAGATAGTACTTGATCACCTTGGGTACGTAATAGTAGAAGGCTTTGTCGTCCGCCACGCCCGTACCAATGGCGTTCGCCAGTGCCACGTTGCCGGCACGATATGCATTGAATAATCCCGGCACACCGAGCATTGAGTCGGGGCGGAAAGCCAACGGATCAATAAAGTCGTCATCAATCCGGCGGTAGATCACGTCTACCTGTCGTAATCCTTTGGTAGTTCGCATGTAAACCATGTTGTCATGCACCACCAGATCACGACCTTCGACCAGTTCCAAACCCATCTGCCGCGCGAGGAAAGCATGTTCGAAGTAAGCCGAGTTATACACACCCGGAGTCAGCACGATAATCGTTGGCTCAGGCCGGTTGTCCGGCGCAAGATGCTGTAAGGTCGAGAGCAGCGCCCGTCCGTAATTCTCGACCGGACGTACACCGTAATTGCTGAATAAACGTGGGAAAACCAGCTTGGAAACTTGGCGATTGGAGAGCATGTAACTTACGCCGCTCGGCACGCGCAGGTTATCTTCCAGCACCACGAAATCACCGTTAGGCACGCGGATCAAATCGGTACCGCACACCGACACGTACAAATCACGCCGCACCCGCAGCCCGCGCATCTCACGTCTAAAGTGTTGGCTGGTAAAGATCAATTCGGGTGGGATAATGCCGTCACGGATAATCCGTTGGTCGTGGTAAATGTCCTGTAGAAACAAATTCAGCGCGGTAATCCGCTGCGTCAAACCGCGTTCGATGGTCTCCCATTCCTTGGCTGTGATAATGCGTGGCAGTAAATCATAAGGGAAGATGCGCTCGGTTCCTTCGCTGCGTCCATACACGGTGAAGGTGATTCCCTGATGCAAGAAAGAAAGATCGGCCTCTTGCTGACGATGCTTCAACTCTTCCTGTGTCAGGTCGAGTACCCGCTGGTACAACGCATCGTATTGTGACCGCGACGCACCTTCCGGCTCGAACATCTCATCGTAAGCCTCGTCGAGTTGATATTTCACAAACGGCGCTGCATTGCTCTGGCGTTGACGTTGGCGTTGTTTAGCGGACATAACTTGTATTGGCAGCCTATTTTTATGCGATAGGGTAGTGTACTCACTTTAATATACCGATAACATGAGCATTGTGGCTAATTTTCGATAGGCGGATATTGACGGTTTATGCCAAAATGACGTATACAAAATGTTGTACTCATAATTTATAAGTTGAGGAAGTAAGGTGAGAGTATAATTATTTTTTACTTACTTACATATGTCTTTTTCAACCTTATTTGATGCTCGTCAAGAGTAAAATCACCTAAACTTCATACGTTTTTCACATTGCAAGGTCAAATGTTTTAGCCGTTCGCAAGGCTGCGGTACTAAAGTCCGCTTTGTGTCACAAACTTACATGTCTTTTATAAGTTATGACAACCCTAAAATCAAAAATTCGTACAGACTCGTTTACGCATTGATCGGGAGAAATCACAAAATGAAACTTTCGTTGGTTATTCCAGCCTATAACGAATCGGAAGGCGTACACCAAACCGCCGATTCGATGCGTAGTCTCTTGGCGCAGCTTGGTAAATCCCACGATGTTGAAGTCGTTTTTGTCAACGATGGTAGCAAGGATGATACTGCTGCTTTGCTCAAAGCCGAATTTAAAGATGACTCGCGTGTATTGGTTGTTTCGCATGAAGTCAATCGTGGTTTGGGCGCGGCCATCCGCACCGGCTTTCAAAACGCTAAAGGCGACATCATCATCACCACCGACTTTGATGGCACCTATCCACTCGATACCATTCCGCAAATGTTGGCACGTATGACCGCCGATGATTGTGACATTTGCACCGCTTCCCCCTACCATCCGAATGGCAAGGTTGAGGGTGTTCCCGGCTACCGTCTGATATTTAGCTTTGGCGCATCGCTACTCTACAGATTGTTAGTCAGTTGGCGTATTCACACATGGACGGCTCTGTATCGTGCCTATCGCCGTCGCGTGGTCGAAACCGTAACCTTTGAAAGCAACGACTTCTTGGCGGGTACCGAAATCCTTGTGAAGGCTATTCAGGCTGGTTTTACGGTTACTGAATTCCCGACCACCTTGCATGTTCGTACCTTCGGCCAATCCAGTATCAAGATCATGCGTGTCACACGCAATCATTTGAAGTTCCAGTGGCGCATACTGCTGCAATCATTATTTGGGAAAAGCGCCTTCCCCCTAGTTGCAAAGCGGAGTTCATAGTTATGTTGGATAAGATAACCTACCTTTATATCGCGTTGAGTGCCATCTTTGGCATTATCGGTCAACTCCTGCTCAAACGCGGTATGATGCGTATCGGTCAATCAGAACCGGGTCTATTGTTCATAAAAAAGATTGTGCTGTCGCCTTGGGTCATTGGCGGTCTGGTTATTTATGCCCTTGGTGTTGTGAATTGGCTGCTCGCACTTTCCGGTGGCGAACTCAGCTATGTCTACCCATTCGCCAGCCTGAGCTACATCGGCATCATCATCGGCTCGTATTTCATTTTCCGTGAACGTATCACTTGGACGCGTTTGGCGGGAATTGTCGTCATCATTTCCGGTGTGTTGATCAGCAGCCGTAGTTAATTGTCCCTGCAAAAGAAGTTGGAGATGTCCGTGGTAATGGATCAAACGAAGAAACAAATTGCAGTCATCGGCGGTGGAATTATGGGCGTTGCCTTAGCCTATAAACTCGCGCAACAGGGGATGCAGGTGGATGTCTACGAACGCGGAGATAATCTCGGCGGTCTAGCGGGTTACATGTTATACGATGGTGTGCGCATGGATCGCTTCTACCACACTATCCTCAGCAGTGACACCATGATGCAATCCTTGATGGAAGAGAGTGGTGTCGAAAATAAACGGCATTTCACCGCCACCAAGCAGGGCTTCTACGACAACGGTAAGCTGTATGATTTCAACACCCCACTTGATTTTATGATGTTTCCGCCGTTGAATTTAATTCAGCGCTTCCGTCTTGGGCTGCAAGTCATTTACGCCCAGTTTGAAAGCGACTGGCGCAAGATGGATAGTGTGCCTGTCGAGAAGTGGCTGCTCAAAGTCAGCGGACGCGGCGCTTACAATAAGGTTTGGAAGCCGCTTCTGCGTGCCAAGTTTGATACAACTGCCGAGAGCGTTCCCGCAACCTACATCTGGTCGCGCCTCAAACGCATGATGGGAACCCGTTCGGGTGTCACCTCCAAAGAGATGATGTGCTACCTCGAAAATGGTTATTACACCCTCATCGAAGGACTCGCTCAAAAGTGCGAAGCCTTAGGTGTCAAGTTCCATCTGAAAGCGCCAATTGAAGAAATTGTTATCGAGAATGGTCGTGCTACTGGCATTAAGCTGGCCGGTACTGTTCTACCTTATGATGCTGTCATCAGCACTTTGGCATCACCCATCTTGGGTGGGATTATTCCACAGGCCAGCCAATCCTTCCGTGACTTATTGGCGAAACAACAGTATTTAGGTGTGATGTGTCCGCTGGTCATCTTGAAGAAACAGCTCGTTCCCTATTACGTCGTCAACATTACGGATGAAAGTATTCCGTTTACGGCTGTGGTCGAAACCACAAATCTCATTGACCCGCAATATGTCAAAGACTATCACATTGTTTATCTGCCAAAATATCTGGCTCCCGACAGCCCCATTGCCAATTGGTCAGACGAGCAGGTGAAGACCGAGTGGATGAAGTATTTCCATCAGATGTTCCCGGATTTCAAAGACAGCGATATTGCAGCTTTCATTGTGCAGCGCGCCAAATTTGTCGAGCCTATTCGCCCGATGAACACCCTCAACGAAATTCCGACCATCCAAACGCCTGTTGACCGGCTTTACATGGGCAACACCGTCATGATTTATCCTGATTTGGGTAATGGTGAATCGGTGACACGCTTTGCCATGAAGGTTGTTGATCAGCTTGTGGCGGATGCGCGTAACTGGCAGACAGAAAAACCGGCTCCTGTTCAAAAAGTTGTGACTTAAATTTTTCAACGTTAGGTTGTTGTATGGCTACAATGCAAGCTACCGTGTCTACCACGCGCACCTCCAGCGTGGTACGACCGATATTGATTGGTCTTGTCGTTCTTGTCTCGCTTTTTCTGCTCTTATACCATCTGAGTGACTTTCCCAGACCGTGGTACGACGAAGGCTCACATCTGCATGTTGCAAAGAACTTCGCCCTCAATGGCGTGTATGCCGACAGCAGCAGCGAAGGCTACCGCCCCTTTGGCCCCGCCATCGGTGTCGGCCCAACGGTGATGTTACCAGTTGCGGCGCTGTTTCGTGCCTTCGGTGTCAGCATTCCGCTGGCACGTCTGGTCATCGTGGTCTATAGCATCCTAACGTTGTTAACGCTTTACGTCATGATGATGCGTTTCGTAAGTTGGCCTTATGGATTGCTAGCAGTAATCTTGCTGCTGATGGTTCCTGCCATCGGCTACCTCTACTATTCGCGAACCGTCGTCGGGGAAATACCGGGAACTTTCTTCTTCTTACTCGGGCTAGCCTTATGGTTGCATCCACGCGGACGCACGATTGCGGGTTTGGTCGGGGTTGGCGTGCTGATCGGCTTATCGACCATCACCAAGAATCAATTCGCCTTCTTCCTGCTACCGGCTCTACTGTTGTGCTGGGTTGCCGACTTAGTTTGGTATAAGCAGCGTGGATGGAAATATTTTGTCATCCCCGGTGTCATTTCCGGTCTGATGTTTGGCCTGTGGTTGTATATCGTCGTGATCAAACTGGGGCAGGGTGGCGATTTCGCCTCAAATCTGAAAACCCTACAAACGGCAGGTATGGGCGCGTTCATCGTTATTGATAAAGACAGTATCCCGCGTGCAGTATCCTTACTCACAGGCATCGGTGTTTACGGTGCGCTGTTTATTCCGTCATTCTTATATGGCATCATCACCAGCTTGAAGCGCAGCGAACAAGGTCAAGATCGCGGCATCATCGCCATATTCTTGATCGTATCCACGGCTTTATTTTGTGCTTCCTTAGCGTGGGATCGATATGCTTTCGGCCCTGTGGTGCTGGTGGTAGTCTTCGTGGTACTGTTGATACGCGATTTGGTCGGCATCGCCAATATAAAGCCAGCGTCTTGGTGGAAAACCATCCGTCAAGGTGATGCAACACCATCGGTTGTCATCGGCGTGTTCTTGATCGGCTGGTTTTCGGTTGCAGTCCTCATTCCTCTCTATAACCGCGTCCACGATATTTCGTCACAAACCAATGGTGATGCTTATGCGGTTGCCAACTGGGTAAAGGCCAATGTGCCGCAGGATGCAGTCATCGAAACGTGGGAACAAGAGATGGGTGTGTTAACCAATAACAAAATCCATTACCCCCCACAATTGGTTCTGGCCTATGCAGTTGCTCAAGAATGGCAACACGGCCCATCTGCGGCTAATTATTATGATTTCCGTACAGAAAGCACTGCGGATTACATTATCAAAGGGCCATTTGGTGTCTTTACTGGGCTGTACCCTGATGATCGCTTATCAAATTATGACATAATAAATACAATAGGTGCCTATCAAATCTATAAGAAACGTAGTTAAATAGACCTGTACTACGCAAAAAGATGATAAGTAGGTATTTACCGGTTGCGATATTGGTCTATTCTGTCATTCATTGTTGCGACAGGATTTGGTTTCGGTTTCTGGCATCAGCCGGGAACTTTAGATACCTCGTTGTTCATCACATCTACTCCCCAAATCAGCACGGAACAGCAGCTTCGTGCTGATTGTGTTCATCCTGCCAACGCAGTTGTAGCTGAGAATTGTTTACCGGGTACGGACGGTTGGCAGCTTGATAACTCCCTTGATATTCAAATTTATGCATCCGAAGACAGCGTCAATGTTGGCGACAAACTCGACTTTTTTGTCGATGCCAAAGTACCGAACTATAGTCTGGATATTTATCGAATTGGCTATTATGGCGGCCTAGGTGCCCGACTTATTCAATCCGTACCTGACCTCACCAGCAGCCAGCAGCCGGACTGTGTACGCATGGATGATTCCGGCTTGCGAACGTGCAGCAATTGGCAGGTGTCCTATTCATTGACGGTTCCGTTAGACTGGGTTTCAGGAATTTATATTGCGCAAGTCAAGGATTCCACCAGCGGTGTTAATAACGAAACAGTCTTTGTGATCCGGCAGGACGAACGCAAATCAGACATGCTCTATCAGATGAGCGTTACGACTTTTCAAGCCTACAACAATTACGGCGGTAAATCCGTTTATAGCGAAAACAGCGCGACCTGTGATACGGTTGCGGAGGCTCCTCGCGCTGTGAAGGTATCTCTAAATAGACCTTACGGCGCTTCATTTTGGGATCCGAATTACTTCTTCCACACCGAATTCCCGATGGTTCGCTGGCTCGAACAGCAAGGTTACGATGTAAGCTATTCGACCAATATGGACACCTATCGTTCGGGGAAACCGGGGGCGCATAATGCCCTGCTTGACCATAAAGTGTTTTTGTCCGTTGGACATGATGAATATTGGTCACAAGAAATGCACGATGCGGTTGTGGCTGCCCGTGATGCAGGTGTACATATCGGTTTCTTCGGCGCAAACACCAGCTTTTGGCGTATTCGCTTCGAAGCTGACCCCATCACCAATGAGCCTGATAGTGTCATGGTGACTTATAAATCCACTGAAAGTGGTAATCCCGATCCGTCCGGCCAGCCAACAGGAACATGGCGTGATCCAAATGGCGCGAATACCCCTGAAAACGCGCTCATCGGCGAGATGTATGTGGGCTACAACCTCAGCCTCTACTTTCCCTTACGATTATCAGCCACAGACATGTCTGATCCGTTATTCAGGCATACTGGCTTACAGAATATGCCTCCCAACACCTATTTGAATGTAGGGGCTGAGAATCAGTTGCTGGGCTGGGAGTGGGATACATTTGTTGACAATGGACTCTCACCTCCCAACTTAAAAATACTGGCGAAATCACCGGTTCTCGGT
>JACDGI010000748.1 GCA_013821665.1 Anaerolineae bacterium | reverse complement strand
CCGTTGTACTACGTGGCGCATACACCCAGCTTCCGGCGGGAGAAAACCAGCGCCGGACGTGATGTGCGGGGTATCAAGCGGGTGCATCAGTTCGAGAAGGTTGAGATGTATAAGTTCACCTCACCGGAAACCAGCTACCAAGAGTTAGAGTCCTTGACCGAGGCCGCAGCGGATGTGTGCCGTGCGCTCAAGCTGCAATTCCGGCGGCTGGAGATTGTGACCGGTGATCTGGGTTTCAGCGCCAGCAAGAAATATGATCTTGAGGTGTGGTCACCCGGTTGCAAGGAGTGGCTGGAAGTCAGCTCCTGCTCCAACACCGAAACCTTCCAAGCGCGACGGGCGAATGTCAAATATCGTCCGGCGGAGGGCAAGAAAGCCCAGTTCGTGCATACGCTCAACGGCTCTGCGCTGGCGGATACCCGTGTGATTATCGCGGTGCTGGAGAACTACCAGCAAGCCGATGGCAGTGTAGTTATCCCTGAGGTGCTGCGGCCTTATATGGGTGGCGCGGAAGTTATCACCAAGGCGTAAGAAGCTACAAGCTGCAAGTTTCAAGTTAGAAGAAAAGCGATGGCAGAAGGTCATCGCTTTTTGATTCTGATGGCGATTTTGGCGAAGAGTTGGCGAAATTGCCATTGCGATACCCGTTTTTGGCGGTCAATTATTCTTCGATAGCCGAGAACAGTTGGCGATTTTGGCGAAAATTGAGAATAAGACTGTCGCCGCCAAGATTGCCAAGAGACCCCTAACCCCAACCCTTTCCCCGTAGTAACAGGGCAAGGGAGCAAGACAATACCCAAGTGCAGCTTAGCATATATTAAGAAGTGAATGGGTTACATTTTGGAAGAACATTTGGTAACTCTTAAGGGCGACTGGAGCTAATTTTGCAGGAGAGCGAACGGCTGGAAAGGTTGATGTGAGGTTGGAGAATGGTTTGCCGACAAACTTAATTTAAACCTAAGGCATAATAATATGGGTGGTTGGATAGGCGGATGAGGCACGCCTCCTCCCTACAATGTGATGGCTAATTTTTGTGAAAATTAATGGCATCGACTGACACATAATCTTCATTTTTCGCTTGACAATTTAGCCTTTTTGTTCTATCATAAAGGCGTGATGCAATTGCTCCAA
Organism: Anaerolineae bacterium; assembly: GCA_013821665.1. Classification (GTDB taxonomy): domain Bacteria; phylum Chloroflexota; class Anaerolineae; order Aggregatilineales; family Phototrophicaceae; genus CFX2. The sequence continues at coordinate 2,781 of JACDGI010000748.1, read as the reverse complement.
TTACTGCCCGGCATTTGGTTTTTTCACCCCTAAGCTTCAAATTGCATCATGTGCGTTGTATGCCGCGAGTCGCTCCCCTGTTGCCGCTGTGTCAGCCTCGAACTGGCAGACGGTGGCATTGAGGGAATGACTCGCGGCGTGCAGCGGAATGTGCCGAGCGATCCGCCTGCCAATAGTGTCAATTCAGCGGGATTTGCGTCAGTAATAGGTCGCCACTCAAGAACCTCCACACTTCTTGCCAAGATTCTAATCTACTATGAAGGCATCTATTACGCGTTCAGCAGTAGAAACAAAAGGCTCATGGCTGAAACATATGGCATTGAAAAGTTAACAAACGAACCTATTATTCTGGCGACGATGTCTCCAAAGTATTCAGTCGGTCGTGATATGACACATTCGGATAATGAAATAAGGATCATGTTGGACGCTGGCCGAGAGGATATGTTTGTGATTGCCGACATCCGCCAGGTCTCCCTTTCATTTAACAATGTCATGCTTGGAAGCGCGAAGGGTGCGCGGACTCAAGCTGCCCTCTGGCATCATCCAAAAATCAGGAAAATGATCTTTATTTCGAACTCAAGTATTGTCAAATTGGCAGCTAGAGGGCTTAATTCGCCGTTTTATGGCAACCTGAACGTGAAGGTGTTTGAAACGCCTGAACAAGCGCTGGTCTACTGCCGCGCACAGGATGCTATCAAAGCTTAACTGCTCAAACGGTTGGACTCATCCTCGGCTAACATGCGCTCGATTTCGGCATACTCCAAGTCATCAACATACTGGTTGATGCCCTCACGCATGAACTCGCCCAAATCCGGGTGAATCTTGGCGAAGTTCTCGATGAAACCGGGATGCGAGTTATAAAGTTCGCCTAACCCACGCAAAATATCCAAGGTCGGCTCGTAGAAGTAACGCAGGTGTTGGTGCCAGCGCTTGAGGATGGCCTGAACGTCCTCGCTGTTGGGCTGCTTTCCGGTTTCGATTGCATCAACAATATCGTTATAGACTTGATTGCCCTCTATGCCGATGGCCTCTTTTTGGGCGGTGGTATAACCCTTCCAACGTTTGACCGACTCGTTGACTTTATCCGGCCCGTAAGTCAGGCGTGCTTCACGTTCGTAGTCCTTCTGCTTGTCGTCGCTGAAGCCCTCGAATAGCTGTCGTTTGCTCATGGTTTTCTCTCCCTGTAAATGCTGAATGGTGCTGTCGACCGTCGCCACCAGATTGAGCAGCCGCTCGCTCTTTTCGAGGAGCAGCGCCTTGTGCGATTGGAGGGCGCTCACCAAGTCGAAGTTGGGACTGTCCAGCACATCTTTGATCTGCATGAGTTCCATACCGATTTCGCGGTAGAACAAAATTTGTTGGAGGCGTAAAACGGCGGCATCGTCGTAATAGCGATAGCCGTTCGCGCCAACCTGCGACGGAATCAGCAGGCCAATTTCGTCGTAGTAATGCAGTGTCCGTACGCTGACCTGCGCCAAATCCGATAATTGTTTAACTGTGTACATAACCTTGCTCCTGACCTCAAACGCATGATAAAGGATAACGTAACGTCAGAGTCAAGTGGGCATCCCGATATGTAAAGTATTCCAGAATAGACCTCATGCTAGAATAACTTTTAGAGCATTGTCTCTTTTTCGAAGCTTATTGAAGGAGTCTACTATTTATGAAGCGTCGTCTATTGTTAGGTGGTTTGATGCTGGCTCTGGTCATGATGGTGATGCCCGTTGTGGCCGCGCAGGATAGCAAGGCCGTTTGGGATTTGACTGAATCAATCAAGGTGACTGACCTTGGCTTGGACATCAAGTATCCGTCGGGGTGGACATACCAAGCGACTGATACGAATGGCATTTTTATTGCCGAAAATAAGGCTGATTTTGATGCGGTCATGGACACTGATCCGACGACCCTCGCGACTGGATCAACGATCCAACTCATCGCCACCAAGATCGTCAACTTAAAAGATGCGGTTGGTGAGGATGCGACGCTCGACGACGTGGCGGATTTCGTGGTCAAAAGTCGTGGTGTCACGGAAAAAGAAAAACGCGTCGATGTGCCGGTTATGACCCGTCACGCTCGCGTCGCGTTGGGCGAAGATGAGGCTAAGCAGGGTTGGATTTTGGCAATCTGGCAGCAAGGCGAGTATTACATGGGTGCCTTCATTGCCTCGCCTGACTATACGGAAACGCTGCGCCTTGCTTATTCGTTTGGTCAACTGCTGGGCAGCATTAACCCGCTGGATGCGTTAGCACTCAGCAAAGACAACACCATGTCGCTAGACAAAATTGAGTCGGTGCTGAACTATCCCGATGGCTGGTTCCATACTGATGCTCAACCCGGTGTCGTTTTTGAACTCAAGTCGGACATCGAAAACAAGGCGAGTGAAGGCCTGAGTGTGCATTTCGCCACACTGACAATGGCTGATGCCAAGCTCAAAGATGATGCTGCGGTCACTGATGTGATTGATGCGATTATCGCTAACCTCGGTATGAAAGAGCCTGTTACACGCGAAGAATTTATTCTGTTGGGGCAACCAGCGATCACTATTCGCGGTGAGATTGCCAGCGGACAGTACGTCCTCTCAACACAAGCAATCGTCAACGGGTTAGTTCTCCAAATTGCTGTACTTGGGCCGAGTGAAGAGAAGGTGACGGCCTTCGAACCCACCTTTATCTCGATACTGCAAAGCTTACGCTCGACCAAAACAAGCTAAGCCTGTAGACAGTCACCATTTAGGCAGCTCGTGAGCAATCACGGGCTGTTTTTATTTCCATTATTGCGTAC
>JACDGI010000065.1 GCA_013821665.1 Anaerolineae bacterium | reverse complement strand
ATCCCGTATGTTGCGGTAATCTCTGCAATCGCGGTCATGGTTTCGGGTTCAGGCGTAATCGTCTGACACATACACTCATGAATGTCAGCCGTTTCAGTTTGATGAATGAGTGCTTCAGTCGTTTTGTTGAGTTCGACGATAGCTGTGGATGTCTTTCGTATAGGAGGCTGTTCAGCATTGAGGTCACTAGGTCGCAACAATCGGCCAAAGAAGAATAGGCCAACAGAAATCGCTATGAATAGCCCGATCAGAAAAATGTTTCGCTCTCTGGTATTCATGAGTGTCGTCCCTTCCCAATGTCATTATGCTGTTGATTTATGATGATGGTGTTGGCGTAAAAGTTTCCGTCACCTCTGGTGTTTGATTGTAGTCAAGAACCGTCGTTAGGCTAATTTTGATGGGCGGTAGCGCACCGCATAACGGCTTTGGGCGGAAAATCACATAGCCCACAATCAACATAAGGATAATAAACCCCGCAATACCGATAATCCAAATACGCCGTTTGCTATTCATACATATCGTCCCTTCCCAACATTACAAAGTTAGTTACTAGGACGACACGTTTGCCCTTAAGGTTCCCGTTTAGGATTGGGCAGGTGTAACTGTTGGTGTGATTGGTGTCATGGTGGACCATTCACGTAAACCCTGACCAATACCTTCAGGTGATGCGATTTGAGTTTGTTGGAGTAGCCCTTCAGTTATTTTATTTTGAGTTTCGATGGCTAACACGGTTAGCCATATAGGATTTTCATGTGATCCTTCACCAGATGGTATAGATAAAATTGCCCAAAAAACCGGTATGAACACCAAAATAACTACAAATAAGAATATAAAAAGTATCTTCCGACGTTGAAGTTTCATCTCGATTTTCCTTCATACGGCTCCATCTCATAAATAACACGGTAATACTGCCTACTATTTCCGCAGAAAAATCGCGTTTGTGTAGGGACGTAGCGTGCTACGTCCGCAGCAACGGATTACCATGCAACTTGTAAGATGCATCATACGCGTAATGAAACGTTTATTGGTATTTTACAGAACAGCGCGTTGCACTTAAAATCCAACCTTGTTTTATGATAAAAGGTTGATTGAATGGCAGAAAAACGCGTGCTGTTCGACTTTGAGGTAGACTTTTCCAACGAAGGTGGTATACAAGCGCAGAAGTTTCGCCTCGATATTGAGGGTGACGACATCAGCGATGCCGAACTCGCCACTTATATTATTCGTGATATGCGCTTGCTCATGGTCAAAGAAGTGCGTATCCTCAATAAGCAAATCATTGAAGAAGCCCATAAACGGAAAGCAGAATAATTATGCCCATTAAATACGATAAAACAGTTAGTGGCCCTTTAGTCGTTCCCTCAACCCATCGTGATTTATTAGATGGTGCAGTAGTTGTGGGTCTCATCACCGTCATGCCTGATGGTCAACCGCAAGCCACGCCAGTCTGGGCCGATTATGACGGCACCTATGTGCGGGTTAATACCGCTCGTGGCCGCCAAAAAGAGAAGAATATGAAACTTGGCGCGAAAGTCACCATCTTGGCGATTGATCCCCAAAATGCGGATCGTTGGTTGGAAATTCGCGGACAAATAGCTGTCGAAACAGAAGACGGTGCAGTTGAGCATATCAATTCGCTCAGCGCCAAATACGGAGGCGATCCCGATTTCTTTTCCACCAAAGAAGACCAGCGTGGCATTGAAATCCGTGTGACCTATAAAATCGAACCAACACGCATCAACACCAACGCCTGATACTCAATGAAATGACTTCTTATTTGACTGAATAGTCGGCACTCAGAACTCAACATAATCGCTAAGGTTTGAAAACTCGAACGCAATGCGATTGACTGTTTTGAACTTTTGTTCTAAAATAGAAGAGGGTATACGCCCTTAGTAGCACCACACTAAATGGTGGAGATCAGATTTTGTGTAGCACACCAGATTGTATCCCTCACAATTGCAGTTGCTCCCCTTCGCCATGAGGGAGAAGGGGCTAGGGGATGAGGGTTAAATTCAGTATCCACCACTTAATGCTGTCCTACCACGCCCTTTTGCGATCATGGAAGAAATGCTTTGAGTCTCAAAATGCAAATGGCAGAAGCGAATGGCAGTAGGTGCCACTGCCGCCAATTGATCTGATTTATGCTTGTAACTTGAAACTTGCCTCTTGTGACCGTTTTATGGCAGCAGCAGTAAATGGCACCATACTGCCGCCGCCGCCGCCAATTGCTTCAGAACTTGTAACTTGAAACTTGCTTCTTAGTAACTTTGCGAAAGTTGTGAGCCGATAAACCATTGTATTCGTCTGGTTCCCTCCCCTGTACACGGGGGAGGGTTAGGGTAGGGGTTGGCTTGTTACTTTCGATAATCTACTTTGTAACTGTCTTATGGCAGTGCCACTGCCGCCAATTGATCTAGAACTTGAAACTTGTCTCTTGTAACTGTTTTGCACGGCGGTGGCATTGACCGAACATCCCGCCGGATTTGTGTCATTTCAGCGGCAACAGCCGACGCTTCCGCCGACACAAAATGCACATTCGGCGGAAGTATTGCAATTTATGCAGAAAATGCAGTAACAACTGCAATAACCGCAATATTTTGGACGTTAAGCCCCTATCGAGTTATGGATAAGCTACATTTAGGATGAGAAGCAAGCTATCAGCCTCCTTACCGCCGGAAAATGGAGCCAGATGCTTGAGCATCTGGCGGCAAAAGCGCACAAACTTCTTATCCCTAACGACGTTACTTATGGAAATGAGGCAAAACGTCTTTCGCTAACGACTCAATGCCTTCTATGTCGTCAAAGTCATTCCATTGCAGCATGAAACGTTCCACACCTGCCTCCACGAAATGACCAATCTGGTCAACCACCTGCGAACCGGTGCCTTCAAAATGGTTGGGATCGTCAGCGGATTGTGGTTTGCTCGGATCTTTCACGAACTTGGCCTGTAATTCGGCATCAGTCTTGCCATAGACGATATGTGTCATCAGCGACCGTTTGACATCACTTGGTTTACGACCGCGCTCGCTGAGCAGGTTATCCAACAGTTTGTTGCGCTCTTTCAGCTCGGATGCAGCAAGACCAACCGCATTCCATTCGTCGGCATATTGAGCCACCAACGGCAGCGTCTTCTTGGGGCCATTCCCGCCAATCAACAGACGTGGGCCACCCGGACGCTGCGGACGCGCCAGTAGAATCGCTTCTTCCAACGAGAAGTGTTTACCGCTGTAGCTGACTGGCGTGTCACTCTTCAGTAATTGGGTCGTCACTTCCAAGGCATCTTCAAACATCGCGATACGTGTTGGCTGATCGTAAAAAGGAATACCAAACTGCTTATGTTCGCGTTCATGCCAACCGACACCTAATCCCAGCACCAACCGCCCGCCGCTCAGGTCATCCACAGCCGCAGCCATCCGCGCTGTCATAGCAGGATGCCGGAAGGTGATCGGTGATACCAATGGCCCAAACTCGATACGTGAGGTATGGCTGGCGGCATAGGTTAACGATACCCATGTCTCCAACGATTCTTCGTCGGGTGGGCCAATAGTGAAATGGTCAGACCGGAACACGCATTGAAAACCATAATCCTCGGCGGCCTTCAAAAGCCTTTGCCAGCGTGCCCAAGTTAATCCCATCTGTCCTTCAATCATTAAACCAATTTGGGTCATCAATCAGTCTCCAATTATCGACTAGATGATAAAAATAGTCTGAAACCTGTTACGTTATATCATTTGCCTGTAAGATTGCGGAAAGACTGATCGTAATTGTAGCGAACTCTGGCTAAGGATGCTCATGCCGCCCACCTATATCCATTATTTGTTGATCCCGCACCCAACCGAACCGCAAATCTTGCTGCTGTCTGGTGATAATAACCTTACCTTGCCCTGCTATGAATCGCCCGAACCGCATTACTGGCAAACGGTTGCGCCTGTTAACCAACTTGTGGATCAACAATTGGGTTTAAAGTTAACCACTTTGCGCTGCATGAAAACTGAGTTCTGTGATGAGCAAATTACTATGTTCTATGCGATGGATGGCAGTCACATTTCGCCTGATTGGGTGCTGCCGGAAGGCGCGATTTGGGCGACTCAAGCTATAGTCAGTGATTTGCCTGAAGAACAAAAAATGATAGTTGATGATTGGTTTCTGTGGCAAAGCAATATCAGCCGCATCGAAACCGAATGGTATCGCCCCGGTTGGTTCGACAAGGCAGTCGCTTGGATCGAGGAACAGTTTGATGATCGCGGTATTCTAATGACCGCGCCCATTGAACAAATACGGTCATGGGAACGGTCTGCTATCTTGCGAGCGCAAACAACCTTCGGACAATACTACTTTAAAGCATTGCCTTCTATGTTTCGTCACGAGCCACCATTGGTCAAATGGCTGGCGACCAAGTATCCCGACGATTTCCCTAAACCGTTATTGGTCGATGGTTGGCGGCGTTGGCTGCTGATGCCCGATTATGGCAGCCAAACGTTGGATGCCGTCATGGACATCGAACGTTGGGAAAGCGCCCTACGCCATTTTGCTGAACTCCAAATCAGCTTATCGGTACGCATCAATGACCTAATTGGCCTCGGTTGTCCTGACTTGCGTTTATTTCACTTGGCCGAAGCCATTGAACCGCTGTTGATGAGCAGCGCCGAGTCACTTTCGGGCGCGAGCCTGAAAATCACCGACGATGAATTGGCCCAACTACGTGCCCGCATTCCCGAATTTAAACAGGCTTGTATCGACCTATCTGCTTACAGTATTCCTGCCTCTTTAGAACACGGCGATTTTTGGGCAGGGCAGATCGTTATAGATGGCGACAAAAGTGTTTTTATCGACTGGTCGGATTGTTCGGTCAGCCATCCCTTTTTCAGTTTGTACTTTCTGCAAGATGCCGATATTCGTCTGCCGGATGCCCCTAATGTCCGCGAACGACTGCGGGACGCTTACTTGCAGTTGTGGAGTGCTTATGAACCACTGGATAAATTGGTTGAAGCCTATGATCTAGCGATGCAGATAGCGCCCCTGCATTTCGCCCTCATCTACCAAAGTCACATCTTGCCGCAGATGCAAAATCAGTGGGAAATGAACAATATGATTACCGTGTATTTAAAAAGACTCTTATAAAGCCGACCATGAATAGATTTATGTTGCTGCAAGGTAAGTTAATATAATAATAGTTTACGATTGATAATTGGAAAAATGTAACCAGTGAAAATTTCGAACACCAGACTTAATAGTTTACAAGCCTATCGCGGTATTGCCGCTGTTATGGTTGTGCTTTTTCATATGACCGTTTTCGCCCATGAGCATTTTAATGTGGATCTTCTAGGTAAGAGTTTTTCCTTCGGTTATGTGGGTGTTGATTTCTTCTTTGTGTTGAGCGGTTTTATTATTTATTTTGTTAATCGCAAAGTTATGGGTGTGTCGCAAGCAGTGCAACCGTATCTACTGAAGCGTTTTTTGCGTGTATACCCGATTTACTGGCTCATTACAACCGCGAAAATTGTGGTTTTATTTACTCTACCATCGTTCGCTAAGCCCTATGAAACCAACGTTGGTCAAATTCTGAGGTCATACGTTTTATTTCCCCAGCCAACCGATTTGCCAATTATTGGTGCGGCGTGGACGCTGAGTTATGAAGTCATGTTTTATTTGATATTTGGTCTGGCGATTGTTTTAGGTCTCTGGTGGTTTCGTCGGATATTCGCCATTTGGGGCATAAGCATCTTAGCGTTCCAAATCATCCGGCTAGTGGCGGGTACGGGCTTCCAAAGCAATTATCTACTTGATTTCATTTTGAATGAGCGCAACTTTGAATTTATGTTGGGCTGCTTGAGCGCCTATTTAATTTTAAACCATCAGATTCCCTATCGCGCGTGGATATTGGCCATGGGTGTGATTGTATTTACGCTGAGTGCTGTGTATGTGGATAATAATGGGGTTGTACCTTCGTATACGCTGTTTTTCGGAATTGCCTCTTTCTTGATTGTGACTGCCAGCGCGGGTATCGAATCTCAGCGACCATTTAAGTTACCGAGATCTCTAATATTTCTAGGCGATGCGTCTTATTCTGTCTATTTAACCCACGCTTTATTCATTAATATATTTGCTTTGATTCTGACAAGGCTGGATTTAGTTACTCGTTTTGGTCCTACTTTGCCACTCATCCTTATGGCAGTTTTTGCCATTATAGGTGGCTGCCTTGTTTACGGACTTGTTGAAAAGCCGCTGCTTTCAATCATGAATAAATGGGTAAAAACACGGAAGGTTGTTGTTGAACAGGTCGCCTCTGCCTGAAACCCCAATTGTGAATGTAATCTGAGAACTCCCCCAACTTCGTAAAAAATATCACAATCGTCATTGACAGCTTACTTTTGTTGCGCTATAAATGAGCATACAACGAAAGCAAACGAAATCGCATGGCACTCCCAACGCACATGGTTGCTTACGTTAATGTCACACTCTTTGCAGTACATTGAACTCACTCATACATTGTCGCCTGCGTTTGCTTTCGTGAGGGGAGGATGCAAATCCTCCCCCTCCAAAATACCGGCGAAAAAATTTCATCTTATTTCATTTTTATAGTGCTGACGGACAAAATATGCCTCAAAACCTATGGAAATCGGACGAAGCCAGTCGCCTGCCTGACCTCGATGGTTTGGTTTACCGTAGCAATATCCTTGGGCATGATCGTGCAGTCGTCAATATTTATGGTGGAAACACCAGCACTAAACTCATGATGACCGATCATGTGGGACGGCAGGTAGAAGTTTTAGCCGTCAAAGCCTCTGGTTCGGACATTTTCGATATTAAGGAGAAAGGGTTTGCCCTCCTTAAAATGGATGAGGTCATACCACTTTTCCAGCGCGACTCGATGACTGATGAAGACATGGTCGAGTATCTCAACCGTACTGTTTTCGAACAAGGTCGCCCACGCCAGAGTATCGAAACCCTCTTACACGCCTTTGTCCCCTTCAAACATGTTGATCATACCCATCCCGATGCGGTTATTAGCGTGGCCTGTGCGCCGGATGGTGAACAAGCAGCCCGTGATGTTTACGGCACACGGATGGCATGGGTTCCCTACATTAAACCGGGTTTCACGCTTAGCAAATGGATTGGTCAGCAGGTCATCAATAACCCCGGTATCGAATGTGTGGTGATGGGCAAGCATGGTCTGGTGACGTGGGCAAATGATTCCAAAACCTGCTATGACAAGACCATCGAAATGATTCAGGTTGCCGAAGACTATGTTGCTGATAAGAAAAAGGGCAAAAAAGTCTTTGGTGATTTGGCTGTTCAACCGGCTTCTGAGCATGATCGCAAAGCGGCGATGGCCGAGATTTTGCCCATTATTCGCGGTGCTGTGAATACGCATGTTTCCAATATCCTGAGTTATGACGATAGTGATGTCGTTCTGGATATGGTCGGTGGCAGCAAGTCGGCAGAAGTCAGCCAGATGGGTGCAGCCTGTCCTGATCATCTGGTACATGTGAAGCGCCAACCCTTGTTCGTCGATTGGACTCCCACTGACGGATTAGAAGCGCTCAAAAAGCGTTTGCCACACGACATCAAAGCCTATCAAGATCGTTATGTCGAATACTTTGAACGCTGCAAAGAACCGGGCGATGTGATTGGCAATCCTGCACCGCGCGTCATCTTGATTCCGGGGCTAGGCATGGTCAACACCGGCAAAGATGCTATGAATGCTGATGTCAGCCGCCAGTTGTATCACCGTGCTATTCAGGTCATTGGTAGTAGCGAGGCCTTAGGTGGTTTCGTCAGTTTGACGGAAAAAGAAGCCTACGACATCGAATATTGGCCGCTCGAACTTTATAAGCTCAAACTCGCGCCACCGCCGCGTGATTACGCCGGTAAAATTGTGCTGATCACCGGCGCAGCCAGTGGTATCGGTCGGGCGACAGCCTACCGATTAGCAGCCGATGGCGCACATATCGTCGTCAGTGATATTAACCAGGCTGGTGGCGAAGAAACAGCAGCGCAGATCAATAAGAAGTATGGGTTCAAAGGCGCGGTCTTCGTCCAGACTGATGTCACCAGCGAAGATGCCGTTATCGACAGTTTTAAACAAGCGGTGCTGGCCTATGGTGGCGTGGATATAGTGGTCAACAATGCCGGAATCGCCGGTGGCGCGATCATCGAAGAGACCACGCTGGCGATGTGGCAGAAGAATATTGATATTCTCGCGACCGGATATTTTCTTGTCGCCCGTGAAACCTTCAAGTTGCTGAAGCAGCAGGGTGTAGGCGGTTCGATGGTTTTTGTGTGCAGCAAGAACAGCATCGCCCCCGGCAAAGGTGCGGTTGCTTACAGTGCAGCCAAAGCCGCTGAATTGCATATGGCGCGTTCACTGGCGGATGAAGGTGGGGCTTTTAGTATTCGCGTCAATTCGGTGCTGCCGGATGGCGTTATTCGTGGCAGCAGCATTTGGGACAGTGAATGGAAAGAAGCCCGCGCCAAATAGTACGGCGTGAATACCGATGACCTGAATGATTTCTACAAGCAGCGTAATGCACTTAAAGTGGAAATCTTGCCAGAGGACATCGCCGAGTCGATTGCTTTCCTCGGTGGCCCACGCGCCTCTAAAACCACTGGCGCAGTCCTGACTGTTGATGGAGGCGTGCCAGTCGCTTACGTTCGATAATAATAGGCAAAATGTACTGAGGGTTTACTGATGAATCGTAGGCCTTTGCCCTTGGAAACGCGCTACAATGGTAGCCATGTGTACGGCAAATGGACACTCGTACAGTTTCGTTTTAAAAATAATGAGTCCACTTTATTGATACAGGTTATTGATGATTCCAAAACGTGTTATTGCGATTGATTTCGGTGCTGAATCAGGGCGTGTGATGCAGGTCTCTTATGATGGTGTGTCGCTGCATATTGAAGAACTTCACCGCTTTGCCAACACGCCTGTAACGGCCAACGGCACCCTCTATTGGGATGCGTTGCGGTTGTTCCACGACATCCTCATTGGCGTGAAGATGGCCGCGCCTAATGCCGCCTCGATGGGCATTGATACTTGGGGTGTAGATTACGCTTTCCTCGACCGTGACGGACGTTTGTTAGCGAACCCCGTGCATTACCGCGATAAAAGTTGGGAAGGCATGATGGATTGGGTGTTCGAGCGTGTCCCGCGCCGCGAACTTTATGCCCGTACTGGCTTGCAGGTTATTCCAGTGAATGGTATCTGGCGCTTAGCAAGTATGGTCAAAAACAACAGTCCTTTGCTGGATATGGCCCACACCTATCTAGCTATTCCCGATCTATTTAATTATTGGCTGAGTGGTAGCAAAACCTGCGAATTCACGCATGTCAGCACCCACCAGATTTATAACCCTCTGTTAGGCGATTGGGATCACGAATTACTTGGCAAACTCGGTGTGCCCAACAGCATGTTCGGTGAGATCGTGCCGCCGGGGACACGTTTGGGTGCCTACAATGGTATACCTGTGATTGCCCCCGCTACCCACGACACCGGCAGTGCCGTCGTTGCCGTGCCGACCACCACCCATGATTACGCTTACATCAGCAGTGGCACATGGAGCTTACTCGGTTTGGAACTGCCTCATCCGGTGATAAACGATGCGGCTTATGAAGCCAACGCCACCAACGAAGGCGGTACGGGCAATAACTGGCGCTTCCTCAAAAACATCGCGGGCATGTGGTTAGTACAGCAGTGCCGTGCCACATGGGCTGCTGCCGGACAAGTTTATGAATATGCTGAACTCGCCCAGATGGCTGAGCAAGCTGCACCGTTCCGCACCTTCATTGATCCTGACGATGTGGATTTTTACCAACCCGGTGATATGCCCACTGCGATCCGTAATTTCTGTGACCGCACCCGCCAACATGTGCCGGTCAATGTCGGTTCGATGACGCGCGTGATCTATGAAAGTTTGGCCTTCAAATACCGCTATGTGCTGGAGCAGTTGTGCCGTGTGGCAGGACGTAAAGCCGAAGTCGTACATATCATCGGCGGCGGATCGCGCAATGCACTGCTGTGTCAGATGACTGCCGATTGTACCGGACGGGTGGTCATTGCTGGCCCTGCCGAAGCCACTGCTTTGGGTAACGCGATTGTGCAGTTGGTCGCACTGGGTGAGTTCAAAGATGTAGCTGAAGCGCGAACTTTGTTGAGCAAGGGTGAGGGCATGGTCACTTATCAACCCCATAACACTGCTGCTTGGGATGATGCCTATGAACGTTTTGTGAAAATACTAACGGTGAAGTAAAGTGGAAATTCCGGCGCACCCGTTTCATACAACCGATTGGAACACGATTGAGACGACCTTTCATCAAGGTGAAACAGGCCAGGCCATCTGGCAAACGTTGATGTTCGGCACAATACGTATTCGCAAAGTCGAGTATCAGGCCGGTTACTTAGCCGATCATTGGTGCAGCAAAGGGCATGTCATTCTATGTTTGGAGGGTGAGATGCAAACTGAACTTCAAGATGGACGTGTTTTTACCTTGAAGGCTGGAATGACCTATCAGGTGGGCGACAATACCGAGGCGCATCGCTCGTCAACAAAAAATGGTTGCAAGCTTTTTATCGTCGATTAAAGTTAAGTTCTTAGTCATATGATTTTTAGGTGAAATTGATGTCTGATTACGCTAACCGTTCTGCTTATGTTAAATCACCCTGGCACTTCGACGTGCGTGATAATCCTGTGACTGCACCTGCTGCTGGTCAACTGTTAATCGAAATTAAAGCCTGTGGCATCTGTGGCACGGACTTACATATCTCAGATCGAACCGCCGATTACTGGCAGCCTTTTGGTCACGAGGTTGCAGGTGTTGTTAAGGCGGTCGGTGAAGGTGTTCCCCTCTTTAAAATGGGTGATCGGGTGGCAGTCGATAGCTCCGCACCCTGCGGAACCTGTGCCAACTGTGCGCCACCGCCGCTCGGACGTGGACGACCGGATTTATGCCTGACACCTTTGACCTATTGGTTGTCCAAAACGATGGGCTTCGGGCAGCTTCTGTTGACTCCGCATCAACTCGTTGTCCCTATTCCTGACTCGATGCCCTTTGATATAGCGTCGTTGTGCGAACCGCTTGGGGTGTGTATTGATCTGGTACAGGCCGCACAGGTTGAGATTGGCGATCATGTGCTGGTCATTGGCCCCGGTCCATTAGGTTTGGGGGCAATTGCCTTGGCGAAGCGGGCAGGAGCAGCCCACATCTATACTGCCGGACGTTCAACCTCGAAAGCGCGTATGGAGGCGGCCTTAGCACTGGGCACAGATACCTTCATTGCTGTTGATAAAACACCCTTAGCAGAATATAACTTCGGCAAGCGTAAACCGGATAAAATTCTTGTCACAGCGCCACCGGATAACTTGCCGGATGCCATTCATGTTGCGGCACTGGGCGGTATTATCAGTTACATTGGTATTGCCGACGACAATTCTAAACATGTGACATTTGATGCCGATGCACTGCATTTCAGTAAGGTATCCATCCGTCCGTCCCATGCCTCGCCCGGTACGCACGCTGCCGAGAGTATTCGTTTATTGCAAACCGATCCATTTGTCGGTGAAACCCTGATTTCGCATCATTTTGGATTAGAAGAAATTGAACAAGCTATGCTGATGGCCCGTGACAATCGTGTGTCAGCCAAGAAAGTGATCGTGGTTGCATGACTCAAACACAACTGATTGACCTCAGCCACACTATCGAAGATGGTGTGATTACTTACAAAGGCTTACCCGCGCCGATTGTTTGTGATTACATCAGCCGCGAAGCCTCACATAAAAATTATGCTGAAGGAACCGAATTCGTCATCGGCAAAATCGAGATGGTGTCGAACACCGGCACTTACCTCGACTCGCCGTTTCACCGCTTCGCCGATGGCAAAGATCTGTCCGATTTGTCGTTGGAGCAATTGGCACACTTGGATGGGGTGTTGGTGCATATCCCCCAGACTAACGGTCGCATCATTGATGAAAAGTGGTTTGACGGTCTCGATGTGCGTGGCAAAGCGGTTTTGATCCACACTGGTTGGGCGCGTCATTGGAAAACCGACCAATATTTTGAAGGCCATCCCTATTTGACCGAAGGCGCGGCGCAAGTTCTGAAAGCGGGTGGTGCAACGCTCGTTGGCATCGACACCTATAACATCGATGACATTACCGACGGTCATCGCCCCGTACATACCGTCTTGCTCGGCGCGGATATTCCTATTGTCGAGCATATGTGTAACTTGGAAGCGATACCGGACAGTCATCCATTCCGGTTTTATGCAGTGCCAGTCAAGGTCAAAGCCTTCGGCACTTTTCCAGTACGGGCATTCGTGGCGGTTGATGATCTATCGTAAAACGGCTTTTTATTGAGTGATAAAGGTGGCAAATATGACTGTCCAATTGACAATCGCATTCGAAACCTTATTAGAGCTTGTTGGCCAGCTCACACCCGAAGAACAAACGCGTTTGATGAAATATTTACGGCAGAAGAAAACTGAAGAAACGTTGGACGGCGATGAATTCAGAGTGGTCTTTGATAATGTGATGACCGAGCGTGATGTGAACGCAGCAGAGGACTCCATCAGTAAAGAAAATTGGAATGCCGATGATGTTCGTAAGTAGTCTGAAGAAATTTATGAGAACCTTTTAAATGACACCTATTCTTGAGCTTGAAAATATAAGCAAAAATTTCCCCGGTGTGAAGGCGCTGGATAATGTGCGCTTTAGCATGGAAGCCGGCGAAGTTCATGCGCTGCTCGGCGAAAATGGCGCGGGTAAATCCACCCTCATCAAGATTATTTCCGGTGTGCATAAACCGGATACCGGCATCATTCGCTTCGACGGTCAGCCGATTGTATTCAACAACCCGCGCGAGGCACAAGCCCACGGCATCGCCACTATCTACCAAGAACTCAGTTTGTATCCCGAATTGACGGTCGCCGAAAACATCTTCATGGGTCACGCGCCCAAGCGCAATGTCGGCCCATTTAAGATGATTGATTGGAACACCATCAATACCCGTGCACAGGAGATTTTGGCATCACTCAACATCCATGATATGGATGTGCGCCGCAAAGTGGGTTCGCTTAACGTCGGTAATCGTCAGCGTGTGGAAATTGCCAAGGCGCTCTCCATCAACGCCCGCGTCCTGATTATGGATGAGCCAACCGCTGCGCTCACTGAATCCGATGTTGAGCGTCTGTTTGACATTGTGAGACTGCTCAAACAGCGCGGCGTGGGCATCATTTATATCAGCCATCGCTTGCAAGAAGTCTTTGAATTGGCTGACCGTGTGACCGTTCTGCGTGACGGACAGTATGTGAATACCAAACCTGTCAGCGAGACGCGTGAATCCGAATTGGTCAGCATGATGGTCGGACGTACCATTGATAACCTCTTTCCAAAGTTACCCTGTAACCCCGGCAAGACCGTATTGGAAGTTCGTGGTTTGAATCGTGCCCCGACCACGCAAAATGTGTCATTCACTGTCCGCGCGGGTGAGATTGTTGGTATGGCTGGATTAGTGGGATCAGGCCGCAGCGAACTCGCCCAAGCGATCTTCGGTATTACGCCCGCCGACTCCGGTGACATTTTGGTCGAGGGGCAAAAGGTCAGCATCAGGAGACCCGGCCAAGCAGTCAAACTGGGTATCGCCTATGTCCCGGAAGATCGCGGGACGCAGGGACTCATTAAACAAATGAACATCCGTGAAAATGCCTCAATGGCGGTACTGCGAAGTCTATCACGCGCCAGTTTTATCAACTTTGATGGTGAACGTACGCTGGCACGAGACTCTATCAAGCAAATGAGTATCCGTGCCTATAGTTCCGAGCAAATCGTCAATAAACTCTCCGGTGGCAACCAGCAAAAGGTCGTCATCAGCAAGTGGCTCGCCAGTAAACCCAAGCTGCTGATTATGGACGAACCAACGCGCGGCATTGATGTGGGTGCCAAGTCCGAAATTCACCGGCTCATGAGCGAATTAGCTGTCCAACAAGGCTTAGCGGTACTGATGATTTCCAGCGAATTACCGGAAGTCCTCGGTATGAGTGACCGGGTATTAGTCATGCGCGAAGGCCGATTGGTTGCCGAGTTCACCCGCGAAGAAGCCACCCAAGAACGGGTCGTAACGGCCATGATGAGTGAGACGGCTCAGGTTTAATGATGGATACGTCAAAGCTACTGAACCTGCGAGAATTTGAACCATTGGCACGTGAAGCACTCAGCCCGATGATTTTTGATTACTATGCAGGTGGGGCAAACGACGATTTGACGTTGCATGAAAATGAAGCGGCTTACCAGCGTATTTTTCTGCGTCCACGCGTAATGACCGGCATCGCTCAGCGTTCGATGAACACCACCGTTTTAGGCCAGCCGATGAACGCCCCCATCCTCATCGCACCGATGGCTTACATGATGATGGCTCATGCAGATGGCGAAGCTGCGATGGCTCGTGCTGCCGCCAAACGGGGTATCCATATGGTTGTCAGTACCAGCGCGACCGTTTCTTTAGAAGATGTCGTTTCCGCCGCACCCGGTGGCGCACGCTGGTTCCAACTTTACCTGTATAAAGATCGTGAAGCCGCGCGTGAACTCGTGCAGCGTGTCGAAGCGGCAGGTTATCAAGCGCTGGTATTGACCGTTGATCGTCCCTATCTAGGCAAACGGGAACCGGACATCCGTAATAATTTTGGGCTGCCTGCCCCCTTGCTAGCGAAAAATCTTCCAACCGCGGCCAGTCAGGGTGGGGCTGCGACCTATCGCGGACTGGTGTTCGAAGAGGATTTACGTTGGAGTGATGTTGCTTGGTTGAAAAGTATTACGCGCTTACCTATCTTGGTTAAAGGGGTGATGCGCGGCGACGATGCCCGTTTTGCGCTCGATCATGGCGCGGATGGGATCATTGTATCTAATCATGGCGGTCGGCAGCTTGACGGCGCGATGGCAACGATTGATGCGCTGCCGGAAGTCGCACGGGCCATTAATGGTGAAGTAGATGTGTTGGTGGATGGCGGCATCCGTCGTGGTTCAGATGTACTCAAAGCGCTGGCGCGTGGTGCCAAAGCAGTTCTGCTCGGTCGTCCGCTGCTATGGGGCTTGGCACTGGATGGTGAAGCCGGTGTTGGACGGGTACTTGATTTGATAACCGAAGAGTTTGATCTGGCACTCGCGTTATGTGGCTGCCAGTCGGTGGCAGATGTCACACCAGATTTACTGGCTGACCATAAATTGATTTTGCAAAGTACGCAATAAACTTATTCGCAAGAAAGTAATACTCTATGACTGCAACCCCACTGCCGAATTCCACTCCTGCACCCGCCGCTGCGCCAAATCGACTGCGGAGTCTGCGCCAACTTATTACGTCCCAAGAAGGTATCTTGCTATTGGTGATTGTTGTCTTGATGGTAGGGGTAGGTCTTGCCTATCCCAACTTTCGGGCACAGAAAAATCTCTCCGATATTTTTCAAAGTAACGCTTACCTTGCTGTTGCCGCAATCGGCATGTCGATTGTCATCATTTCCGGCAACATTGATATTTCTATCGGCGCATTGGTCGGGGTATTGTCGATTCTTGCAGGCACAATGGTCACACATGGTTTTCCGGTGTGGTTGTCTTGGCTCGTTCCAATTTTGGTTGGTATTTTAATCGAGGCGATTAATGGTTTCTTCGTGGCTTATCTGCGGATTCCCGCTATTGTCGTAACACTTGGTATGTTCAGCATCCTCAAAGGCGGTCTGATTATTGTCTTAGGAGGAACGACCATCACCGGTATGCCACCGGATTTTTTCCTCGCTCAGCAGGATTGGCTCGGCGTTCCTACACCGATCTGGTTTATGGTTTTAGCCGCTATTATTGGCACACTTTGGATGCGTTACAGTGCCACCGGACGGGCTATTTATGCTGTGGGTGGTAATGCTGAAGCGGCGCGTCTTTCTGGCATCAACAGCCGCCGCATTATTATGACCGCATTTATGATTAACGGATTGTGTGTGGGCATTTGCAGTGTCATGCTTGCCACACAATTTAATTCCATTCAAGCCAGCGTGCCGGTCGGCTTGGAACTGCGCGTGATCACTGCTGCCGTAGTCGGTGGGGTTAGTATTCTGGGTGGGACGGGCTTGGTCGTAGGCTCGACTCTTGCTACCATCTTATTGAGTGCTATTGGTTCGTCGATGGTCTTCGTTGGCATTTCACCCTACTGGATTAATGCAGTGCGCGGATCGCTGATTTTAGTAACCGTTTTGGTTGATATTTACCGCCGCCGTCGCACGAGTCGTCGGTAAAAGAAAGAATAATTTTATGACTGTGAGCGAAAATCCTATTCAACCATCCCAACGTCCAGAGGGCAACGGCTTCGTGCGTGCGCTCCTTAAACAAGAAACCGTACTGGCAATCATTTTAGTTATCGGGGTCTTGGTACTCGCGACCCAGACCGACAAATTTCTGACCACTGATAATATTTTGAATCAAGGTCGCCTCCTGACTGAAGTCGCATTGATGGCGCTGCCCATGACCTTTATTATCATTACCGGCGGCATTGATCTGTCTGTGGGTTCGATCCTCGGCTTAACCGCTATTGTGCTGGGTTATAGCTGGAAGAACCTCGGAATGCCGCTGGAAGTCGCTATTGTTGTATCCATTGTGGTTGGCACTTTAGCCGGTTTCATCAATGGCCTTTTTATCGTCAAACTCGGTGTGCCGCCACTGATTATGACCTTGGCAACCTTAGCGTTGTATCGAGGGTTAGCCGAAGGAATAAGCCTTTCACGCTCCGTACGGGGTTATCCCGATTGGTTCTTGCAATTGGGTGGGGGTAATTTGTTGGGTGTGCCATCTCAAGTTTGGATCGTGGTCATTGCTGCCATCATCAGCGCCATCGTACTGGCACGGACGACTTTTGGACGCAGCCTCTATGCCATCGGTAATAACGAACTCGGCGCACGTTATTCCGGCATCCCGGTTGACCGCGTCAAACTGCTGATTTACACCTTCTCCGGCTTTATGGCGGCGCTGGCGGGCTACATCTATGTGTCGCGAGTGACCACCACCCGCTCGGACTTCGGTACGGGGTTGGAATTGGATGTTATCGCGGCAGTGGTCTTGGGTGGAACCAGTATTTTTGGTGGCAGTGGTTCGATCTTGGGAACCGTCATCGGCTTGATTATGATCCAATTACTCAAGGACGGTCTTTCGCTTTCGGGTGTTAAAGGCGATGCTACGATTATCATCGTGGGTGTCGTCCTCATTCTCTCGATTATGGTCAATAACTTCATCCAGCGCCGCACGGGTGCGAGCGCTTAAATATATATTATTCCCATTGCTATTTCGTGTTTTTCAGATACGAAAATAGTAGTATTGCAGGAAGAAAATAGGTCTGAAGTCCCCTCTCTCACGTAGTGGAGAGGGGATTTAGGGGTGAGGATAATTCTTTATCCCTTTTGAAGGAGGTGATGTGCAGGCAGGCGAAACACAATAGAATAATGATTTTTCACTTTCGTTAGTTGCTATCAGAGGAGAAAATTGCACATGTCGAAGAAACTCTTTTTAGTCGTCGTTATTGTTTTGTCGATGAGCGTCATGGCTTTGATGCCAGCACGCGCTCAAGATGCCAAGCGTTGGGATGGCGCGGATGATCTCGCCACAGAGCCGTTGGATTGCGCTATGGCTGGTGCTGCTATGGCTCCCGCTGCCGATGCAACCGCCGATGCTTCAATGGCCGAGGCGACCCCCGCCATGATGGCCGCGCCCGAATACATTGGTGGTGCCGCCACTGGTGCGCCTGATCTGGCCGGCAAGCCCATCACCTTGATTGATGTGCCGAAGCTGATCGGTATTGGCTACTTCGATGCGACCACCAAGGGTCAACAAGAAGCTGCCGCCGAACTTGGTAACGTCACCGTCAAGACTGACGGCCCGACCGATGCCAACATCGACAAGCAGATTACCTTTATTGATAACGCCATCACCTCCGGCGTGAATGGTATCCTGTTCGCTGCCAACGACCCGGTTGCGATTGCGCCCGTGTTGAAGAAGGCACTGGCCGCTGGTATCCATGTCGTCGGTTACGATGCTAACAGCGAACCCGATGCCCGCGAATGGTTCGTCCAACAAGCACTACCGAACGGTATTGCAAAGGTCATGGTTGATGACATGGCTACGGAAAAGGGCGATTCGGCTGCTTTCGCCATCGTCACCAGCACCTTCACCACCCCGAACCAAGCCCGTTGGATTGCCGAAATGCAAGCCTATCAGGAAAAGTGCTATCCCAACATGAAGTGGTTGGAAACCGTTGAAGCCCAAGAAGATGCCAAGGTATCCTTCGATCAGGCGACAACGCTCTTGAACAAGTACGGCGATCAACTGAATGGTTTGTTCGGGATGACCAGCGTTGCCACCCCCAGCTCTGCCGATGCCGTTACACAGGGTAATGC
>JACDGI010000747.1 GCA_013821665.1 Anaerolineae bacterium | reverse complement strand
GTACTCATTATCCAATAATACGGCAGTCGCATGAAACGACAGCGACACCACAATATCCCGCTTCATTTGGGCGGCCACATCATAATTGGTATCTGGCGGCAGCATCTTGCGATAGGTTCCCCGCTGATCAAACGCCAGAATATTGAAGATATTCTTACGGCTGCTGGTTGTCTTCAGCCCACGCCAGCGTCCGGGGGTCAATATTTGAGTCATCGTATCTCCTACTAGCCTAAATACAGCCAGCCTACACCAGTCATTTTTAACTTGATTTTTAGGGACATAACCACTTATGTCACTCGAAACATTTATCGCTTATAGGACAAATGCCGATAACAAAGGCGATTGTGCATAGTATTACGTGATTTTGCGGAGATTGCAAAGTACCACAGGTGGAATTTACGGATGATACATTTTGGGAGATTTTTATTCTTGTGGCTCATTCTCACGCATAAAAGTTTGTACTTCAGCCAATTTTCGCGCTCCAGCCATTGGCCCTTTGGCGGTCACAGCTAATGCGCCACAAGCATTAGCAAACTGTGCCGCTTCCGCAGGCGAATCCCCTGCTAACCACCGTGCCAAAAATCCCGCGTCAAAGCAATCACCTGCGCCAGTCGGGTCAACCTCTTCGACTACATAGCCGCCAATTGGATCAACCGCCACCATTGGGCCAATGCCGGGAATTTCATCTAAATCACTTTGGGTCATCACCATGCACCCCTCAGCGCCCTTTGTGATAACCACGATCAATTCTGGTTTATCTTCAAGTAAATCCTGTACGACCGCATCCACATTATAAGCGTCGCTCAAGAGGAGGAGTTCTTCTTCTGATGGAATAAGTACATCGGCAGCCTCTATAAAGGGAGCAAAGGCATAACGGGCACGATCAGCCGACATCAACTGCGGACGGATATTGGGGTCAAAGCTGATTTTTGCGCCAGCATCCTGCGCCATTTCTAGTGCCTGTAAACCGAGTTGAAGCGCTTCCTGATGCATCGACAGAGTCGATCCCATAATATGCAGGCACTTCAAGCCTTTGAATAATTCTTTATCCAACATCTGTGGGGAAAGTTGTCCGGCTGCCGCATGACGGGCATGGAAAACGAAGTCACGCGAACCATCGATGTTATAGCTGACGAAGGCGACACCGGTTGTATAATCCGGCAGCACATGGACACCACGCGTATCGACTTGATCGGCTTTCAGTTGGTCAAGCAGACATTTGCCGAAAGCATCCTGCCCTACCGCGCCGATAACACCAACCTTCGCGCCTAATCGTGCAGCCTGCACCGCGAAAATGAAGGGTGCGCCGCTGGGATATGGCCCCATAAACAGCGCCGGTTGGTCAAGCGGCTGACCAACATCCGTGCGCATGACCTCGACCAACGCTTCGCCGAAAGTCAATATATCGAGTGCCATAAATAATATTTATCCTAAAAGGTAGGCGAAATTATTCAATAAGCCGAAACAAAATGTATATTTAGATGTGAGACAAATTCACTATAACGACGTGTATTAAACCTGTCAACGAATAGCGCTCTTTGATTATAGAAGGTTCATTGATGAAAACACTCTTTGTCGTCAGCGGTGGTGATGCACCCGGCATCAATAATGTATTAGGCAATTACGTGCGCTTAGCATCTCAAAATGGCGATACCGTTTTAGGCGCACAGGGTGGTTTCCCCGGTTTGTTGGATAACCAGATTGTGCCGCTAACCTATGACACACTTATCCCTTGGATGGGACGGGGTGGCTCGCTGTTGGCTTCCAGCCGCGATCCCGTACTGAATCAGACCGAAGCAGGAGAGCGAATCAGAGCCATTCTGCGCGAAAACGAGGTCGATAACATTGTCCTCTTCGGCGGTAATGGCACCCTGCGCTACATTCCACCCTTACTACGCAATTGGGGTATTCCGTGCATCGGTCTGCCGACGACCATTGATAATGATGTCCCCGGCACTGAAATGACACTGGGTTTCGATTCAGCCTGTAACTTCACCTATCATGCGATTGATGGTGCGATGGCGACTGCTCATGCCTTACGTGGACGCATATTTCTGGTGGAAACGTTGGGTGGAACATGTGGCAATCTGGCGCTGGCTGTGGCTCACGGTGCGGATGCTCACGCGGTCATCCTGCCTGAATATGAATATGAAGACTCGTGGTTATCTGAACGTGTGAGTGCCGTCCTTAAGCGTGACGGTTATGCGTTGGTCGTCATTTGCGAAGGCAGTCGTGGCGCACGCACATTAGCCGACGACATTGCTAAATGGACTGGCATACGCGTCCGTGATGTACGCCTTGGGCACGCCCAACGCGGCGGCATCGCCTCCCACCGTGACCGCGTATTAGCCGCTCACATGGCTCGTACTGCTTACACAGCCCTCAAAAACGGCGTTCAGACAGGCATAACAGTTGTCCAAAGCGGAAAAGTTACTTTATACGAAAGTCTTCTTCCCCAAGCGGCAATTATGCCTGATCAAGCACTCTACCAAGAAATTAACAATATTTCATAAACTTATCGCTCATAATCGACGAGAACTCGACTATCTATAACGTGGGCATGGAAAACTTTCAGGGTATTGTTATCGTGCCAATCCAAAGATGTCCATCGTTTATAACTGCGATTTGCTTTCCATTCGGACTCCAAGCCAAGGAATCAACCTTGCAAATCACATCTTGAATAGTCTGGGAAAGTTTATAGTTTTTTGAGGCATCGTAAATATTCACTTGGCAATTAAGTGGGTCTGTTCCATAAGAAGTAATTAACCAATGGGCGTCCACACTCCATACAGGGGAATGAGCTGTATTATCACTTATTGATTGCTTTTGAATTGCAAAGTTCTTTGTTAACGAACATACTGCCAGTCCTTCAGATGTCCCGATTGCCAATTTTTTGCTGTCTGTCGACCACTTCAGACCAAGTATCTCTCTAAAATCTCCAACCACTTGACAAGCATTATTATCTACTCGATTCCCATCCTTATCCCAAATTCCAATGGTTGTTGTAATATCAATTCGATATTCATCAGGGGTAACAGTATCCTGCTCAATTGTCGAAAATGGCGCAGCGAATAATGTATTGTCGGGACTCCAATCAAACTTATATGGATAAAATTTATAGGAACTAGGAGAAAATACGCTGATGGATTTAAGGGTTTTACCTGTCACACTGTCAAAAATATGGATAAGACCTAAATAGGAAAATGATGCTAAAGACGACAAGTCTTGCCCCCATCGTACATCGACAATCGTTTGGTCATGCGGGTTTGACTCATTTTTTTCCGAGAAGTTTTGTACTTCTTGACCAGATTGGGCATCCAGTACATAAGCTATTCCGTTGATGGTAATTGCGATATACAAACCATCGGGACTCCACGACAAGGCATTGGGGAGATTATCATTTGGATAGTCATTATCTGAATGGGCGGGCAACACAAATTGCCGTTCAATAATTTGTGTTTGAACATTCAGAATATACAAATTATGAATTTCGATGTCAGTGAACGCGATATATTGGCTATCGGGACTCCATGTGAAGTTTCCAGTAAGGTCTGAGGAAATCTGCTTCCATTCAATTTTCAAAGAGGCATCAGAGGCGGTACTCACCGTCATTCCAGATGTGAACAATATGATGATAAATACAACAAAACAGTATCGCTTCATATCAACACCTCATTAACGAATACGATCACTGGCCTATAGCTTTTAACCCTTCTGCCAGCATCATAATCTGTTCTTCTTGACCCGGTGTGGGACGGACAAACGGACGCACACGCTTAATCATCGCCCATGATTGCGCGGGCGTTAAGCCAGTACTGACCAGATAAGCCGCAGCCATTGTTGGGGCGCGTCCAATCCCCGCCGCACAGTGGATATAGACGTTACCACCCCGTTCGACTTCCTCTTTAATGAACACAATCC
>JACDGI010000064.1 GCA_013821665.1 Anaerolineae bacterium | reverse complement strand
ATCCAATCATGTGCTGCTGGTCAGTCCATCGGATATGGGCAATTTAGGAACGACACTGCGAACGCTGCTCGGCTTTGGCTTTCATAACTTGGCGCTCGTCAAACCTGCCGTTGATGTATTTGATCCGCGCACCATCCGCGCCTCAATGGGAGCCTTGTTTCAAGTCAACTTCGCTTATTTCGACTCCATAGATACCTATCAGACACACTTCGCGCATCATTTATATCCCTTCATGACCAATGGTGAAGTGCTGCTCTCCAAGGCCGAATTCACGCCACCGTTTACACTTGTTTTCGGCAGTGAAAGCAGTGGGCTGGATGAGTCTTATCGCAAACTTGGCACGTCCGTCACCATCCCGCAAACCAAAGCCATCGACTCGCTCAACCTATCGGTCGCCATCGGCATCGCGCTGTATGGGACGATTCAAACAATTAGTCGATAGGCACAGATTAAAAGGTCGTTGAGCAATGGCTGGAATAATTCAAGAACAACTGTCCTTAGCCGAAATAAGCCATCGTGAAGTCGAGCGATATGTCGGCTATTCAGACCAATCGACAATGTACTTTCTCTCGGACGATGATCACCAAGTTTATACAGTGATAGATATTCCCCATATTCCCCGCAGCTACTCAACCGAGATTGTGGTGATGGCACGCGTAGTTGGCGATTATATTGTCATCGATGAAGACACAACCGATAAACTATTGGTAGAAGCGCTTATCATTAATGCAGGTCTTCCACGCGAGAAAATTATTTTGGCCTATCAAGGCGAGTTGATTCCAACTTCTGCATCCTAAAATGACCCGATTATAATCATAATCAAATACTCGCCAGCGGAAATGAGGGCAACCTGTGGTATGATGCTCTCACACCTCGCTGAGGCAATGCCGCACAAGCAGTCACAGAATGCGTAAGCCATTTGAAATCTCCCCTTGAGAAGTCAACACGCCGCGCCCGGAGAAGCTGCTACGTGGCTTAAGTTGATTCATCATATTGGAGTAAGTTGTGGTTTCATCATTTTCTGACCTCGGCTTGAGCGAAACGACGCTCAATGCCATTCTTGAACTTGGCTACGAAGAACCGACCGCTGTACAAGAGCAAACCATCCGCCTGATGTTAGAAGGCAGTGATGTAATTGCACAAGCACAAACCGGTACGGGTAAAACAGCAGCCTTTGCTTTACCGATCATCCAAAATCTCGATCCCAATGTTCATACGCCGCAGGCACTGATCCTGACACCGACTCGTGAACTCGCGATTCAGGTGGCGGAAGCCTTTCAGTCCTACAGTAAACATCAGGGCATTTCCATTCTCGCCATCTACGGCGGCCAGCCCATTGAACGGCAGCTCCGCGCACTTGAACGCGGTGTTCAGGTCGTGGTCGGCACACCCGGACGCGTCATGGATCATATCCGTCGCAAGACACTCAGACTCGCGCCTGTGCGTATGGTCGTTTTGGACGAAGCCGATGAAATGCTCAATATGGGCTTCATCGAAGACATTGAAATCATCCTCAAGGAAACCGCCAAAGACCGTCAAACAGCCTTGTTTTCGGCGACCATGCCCGCACCGATTGCCGCCCTTGCCCGTCGCTATATGCACGATGCCAAGCGCGTCACCGTAGCCGCCGAAAAGCGCAGTATCCCGCAAATTCGCCAGAGCTTCTATGAAGTCGGCAAGCGTGATAAGTTTGAAGTCCTGTCGCGTATTCTGGATTATGAAGTCCCGACCGCTGCCATCATTTTCTGCCGTACCAAGCTGGAAGTTGACTCGTTGGTGCAGCGTTTGACAGCGCGTTCACACGCCGCCGAAGCCCTTCATGGCGACCTGAACCAGATGCAGCGTGATCGCGTTATGGGCAAGTTCCGCAGCGAGCAAATTGATCTACTGGTCGCCACTGATGTGGCCGCGCGTGGTTTGGATGTTGACCATATCTCACACGTCATCAACTACGATATTCCGCTCGATCCTGAGATTTATATCCACCGTATCGGGCGTACTGGTCGTGCCGGACGCAGCGGGTTAGCGATCTCCTTAGTAACCAACCGTGAAGCACGGTTGTGGCAGATTATCCAGCGTACAACCGGCAAGCCCATCCAGAAGAACAAGCTGCCTACATTGGGTGATGTCGTCAACCGCCGGCGTGAACGTTTTAAAGATACCCTACGCGAAACCTTGGCCGACGAAGGTCTCGAACCCTTCTTGAAAATGGTCGATGAAATGGGTGATGAATTCAACCCGCGCGATATGGCCGCTGTAGCTTTTAAACTGCTGCTCGGTGCGACACCTGACATTAGCGAAGATCGTTTGGCCGAGCCGGAAGAGAGACCACAGTCTTTCCGTGACCAGCGTGAACCACGTCGCTATAAGGACAGCAAGCGCTCAGGGCCGGATGGAGAGGCCACTCGCTTGAAGATCGATGTGGGTCGCGATGAAGGTGTCCGTCCCGGTGATATTGTCGGCGCGATTGCCAACGAAGCCGACCTTCCCGGTTACGCCATCGGCGCGATTGAAATCCATGGTCATTATTCGACTGTGGACGTACCGAGCAAGCAAGTGCCTCACATTCTGTTGGCCTTGAAAGAGACCAGTATCCGCAACCACAAGATCAACATCAGCATTTTCAAAGTGAGTAAGTAAGCGCCACGCAGAACCTCACACTTCACCCCCTCGTCACAATGTTGACCGAGGGGGTTATCATTTATTTTCAAAAACAAGATGCTCCTATCCTTTCCACTATGGACTGCTTTCGGCTACAATCGTGGCATGAATGTTCGAACGCCTACCCTTGCGGGACAATTTTAAATGGCAGGTAAAGATCGACACATATTAGTGACCGGCGGCGGCACGTTTGTGGGCGATAATATCGCGGCGGCGCTGCTGGCCGAAGGCGCGGATGTCACCTTACTGGTACGCCCGGGTGCAGAAGATAAGCTTGGCCCGTTAGCGCAGCGTGTGCGTGTCATCGTGGCTGATGTCTGGAATCCTGCCAGTTTGCGGGGGCGTGCGCGTGGTCATGCCAGTGTTATCCACACCGTAGGCAGCATGGTCGCGGACCCTGTCCAAGGCTCCAATCATCACCGCTTAAATTTTGTGTCCGCCCGCAACGTCGCCAACATGTGTGTGAGTGATGGTGTATCCCACATGGTGCTGATGAGCAGCGTTCGCGCACCGTGGGTCAACAATAATTATCTGAATGCCAAGCGCGAAGCCGAGACTTACATGGAGCGGGTGGGCTTAACCGCCACTGTGATCCGTGCGCCGGTGGCTTATGTGCGCGGAGAACGTCGCCATCCCTTCTACCTGTTGATGACCATCCTTGGCAGCACACCAATCGTGTCGTGGTTCTGGTTCGGGCGTGTCGCACCCATGCCCGTCGATATGCTGGCGCGCGGTGTAGCCCGCATTACGCTGGATAAATCCCGTAACAAAACCATTTACTATGCCTCGGATTTACGCAAGCGGAATACCGCTCGTGAAGCGCGGCGCGCGGCTCCCACGCTTCCCGCCGAGAGCTTACCTCAGCAGCGGCAGGTACATCCATTTGAATTATTGGATGAGGATACGCCTTTTGGCTGGCTGCCACCGGATAAAAAAGACGAATAGCCATGAAGTCGAAATGTCGACTTTGAACGGCCTAAAACCAAGGATTTAAACATGGAACTTTCGACAAAAAATTTGGTATTGGATGCCAACAGCCCTGTTGATATGCAACTGCACACCATCAACAGTGATGGCACATGGACACCCGAAGGGCTGGTCGATTATCTCAAGGCGGAAGGCTTTGGAATGGTCGCCATTACCGATCATGATCGCGTCGATCAAACGGCTGCGCTCCAAAAGTTAGCCTTTGAAAAAGATCTACCGATCTTGGTGGCTGCGGAATTCAACGCCAACTGGCGCGGCGAGGCTGTGGATACGCTGTGCTTTGGCTTTGATCCCGAAAATCAGGCGATCAAGACCTTGGCAGCGAATATCTTGGCGATGCAGCAGGATAACAGTCGAAAAGTTTACGATTATCTTGTGAAGCATCATTATCGCTTCGAGAACGAAACCGATCCATTAGAAGCGATCTTAAAACGGCCTTCTGCCAAACAGCCTTTTGCACTGGCGGATTTGCTGATCGCACAGGGCTTGGATGGGGCTGAGGCGTGGAAAATCACGCAAGAGGGCGGCATGAAATTTTCGACCAATCCGATTGCGAACGTGGTGGACGCAGTGCATCAGGCTGGCGGCGTATGTTTGATTGCCCATCCCGGACGCGGGCAATTCTGGCCGATTTTTGATCCGCCCATGTTGGACGACATTCGATCCGATGTGCCGTTGGATGGCTTCGAAGCCTACTACCCGTTGCATTCGGCAGAGCAAATCACGATGTTCGTGGAATATGCCCAAAAATACGACTTGTTAACCAGTTCAGGCTCGGACTCGCATGGTCATAACCGGATGCCCATCAAATATCCCGCACAAAACAGTCGCAAGTTATTGGAACGACTCGGTGTCCAGATTCGCGCATAATCAGCTTAACAAAAGCCCGAAGCGGCATACCCCAAAATCACTTGGATGAAGGTGGGATATAGAGTGAAACGTGCGCTTTGCTCGGCAGTCGGCGCGAGTTGCAGTGTGACCGGCGCATCCCATAATTGGCGCAAGCTCATCGGGCATTGGATAGTGCTAATCAAATTAAGCCCCCGTTGCGGATAACCTGCCGCGTGGGTAAAGATTGATCCATCGCGATCATTATAGCCGCCGCTCATAAATCCCATGCTGGGCTGCCCTAACAGGATGAACCAATTCCCCAATGTCAGGCGTGTACCCATTTCACCAAAACTCATCACCAAGCCACTTTTGAGATCATATGTCAAGCTGGCATCGGTTCCGGTGAGCAGTTCTGGACGGTTGCTGCTCCAACGCCACTTGAGTGTTCCCACACCAGCGCTATCAGTTTGCGGGTCAAGTGGTTGCAGGGGTTCGATCCATTGAGCGACGAAACCTCGTTTTTCCAGTAGATCACGCGCTTGGGCAGCAGTCGTCATACCCGCTTGGATGCCCACGAAACACGCCGAAGGACAATCATCCGCCAACAACAGCGTATCCAACCCTTGATCGTCAAAAGGTTGGCTGTGGATCAAGCTAACAACAACCGCCAACAGCAACAATAGAATGATCGTGGGTTTGATGACGAAGCGTGGGAAAGCCAATCGTGACCGCACCTTAGCACATCTCACTGATCTGCTTCATACCGGACATACTCCACGAATCTCGGTTGAATGCCATCGTCATCGGAGCGTCCCACAATCGCCAACGGCTTAATGGGCAAGGGACAAGCGTGGACACCTGTACCGATTGCTGGGGATAAAAAACTTCCACATAGGCATGATCCAAACCTTGTAAAGCGCCAGCATCATCTTTAGACCATGCACCCAAATCCAAAATCGCATAACCTGCGGCAATCTGCGTATGGATGGCGACATTTTGCACCTTTTGGATGCCTGTAGCCGGATCAAAAACAAAATAAACGGTATTTTTGCCGTTTTCGAGCGCAGCGGGCTGCTTGCCATTCCACCACCAATCCAGAGCGATGCCGCAGCACCCTGTATAAATATGGCTGCTAATTTTGCCCACCCACGGATTAGCTTCCAGCAATGTGTAAACCTCGCTAATCTGCGTCACACCCGGTTGAATACCCATAAAACACGGCGCACTGCAATCTGAAGGCAGTAGGATTGTGCGTATAGTATGGTCATCAAAGGGTTGCACACGAATAACGGCTATGATGCCTGTAAACAAGAACAGTAAACAAAAAGCCACAGAACTCATTAATCGAATGAACCGCATATCTATTTTAGAAACCAATATCTAATGTAATACGCTATAGTCTGCGTTATCATTACAGAGTAGATTAAACAACGCGGGACTAAATAAAATATGTCGCTTGTATATCACATTGTCAACGTCGAAGGGGCAATTGTGCATGATGGTCGCTATTTGCTGGTGATACGGGGGCAGGAGGAGACTCACGCCGCCGGAATGTTGAGTCTGGTGGGCGGCAAGGTGGATGATGCGGGTGAAACGGTCAATATCCTCGAAGAAACCCTTCAGCGAGAAATTCGGGAAGAAGTAGGCATCGAAGTGAGTGACTTGATTTACGTCCACAGCACAGCCTTCATCGATAATGCGAACTTTCCGGTCATCGATGTGGTTTTCTTGTGCCGCTGGAGTTTCGGTGAACCGATGATTAATGATCCCGGCGAAGTGGCCGAAATTCGCTGGTTGACCGCCAATGAAATCCTCACTAATCCCGACACGCCAGATTGGACGCGTAACAGTGTGCGCCGTGCCGAAAAAATGCGCAATATGCTCGGCTGGTAATCCTCTAACTCGCCTCGGTTGGACGCAAAATCATACAAGTGGTTGTCGCATGAGCGTAAAGCTTACCTGTCGCATCCACAATGCGACCTTGGGCGGTTGCAACCGTGCGCCCGACATGAATAACTTCCCCTTCACAGCGAATGACTCCCGTATTGATGGTTAATGGGCGAACGTAGTTGATGTGAAGTTCAAGCGTGGTATAGCTAACACCCAGAGGCAGCATACTATGAATCGAACAGCCTAAGCTCGTATCGAGGAGTGTGGCCGCTACACCACCATGCACCATACCAAGAACGCTATAGTGCTGTTCGCTCGGTGCACAGGTAAATACAACTTTCCCTTCGCTGACTTCCGCACCCTGAAAGTTAATCAAGCGCATAATCGGGGGCGGTGGGACTTCCCCACTCGCGATTTTTTGTAAGAACTCTAAGCCCTTCATGCTGCGGGCGGCTTGCGAAACAATGTCTGGATCTTCCCATACGATAGTCAAGCTGCGGCTGTCACTCATCATTTCCCTCCTGTAATGAACAGACCGTTCGGTCTCATTTGATTATGAACGATGTTTTTGGCGTTGTCAAAACGCGCAGCGGCTTTCAGTTCCTTTCAAGTCGAGAAAGATTGTATGTTTTGCACAGGACAAGTAGCCTTTAAGCTCTTGCACAAAGCCCGGAGGATTAATATACTGTCCATAAATAGGCGTTTAAACGATTAAACTAAACGATTAAATTCTCTACTTTTTGAACAAATTCTTTGGAGAATGACTGTGCGCCGATTGTGGAATTTAGAAGAATTTCCTTTTCATCCTGAAAAATTAAGCCATAACGAAACCTTGATGACCATTGGCAATGGTTATCTAGCGACACGCGGCTCGTTTGAAGAAGGCTTTACGGGCGAGAGTGTGACGACGATGGTGCATGGCATCTATGACCATGCCGACGGAATGCTCGTCCCCGAATTGGTGAACGCTCCCAATTGGCTGCCCATCAAAATCACGGTTGATGGCACCCCTTTCAAGCTTATCAACCAGAACGAAATGAACCTTACACCCAAAAACGGTGCCTTGATTGGTTATCGCCGCAACTTGAACCTCAAAACGGCGGTGCTGACCCGTGAAACCTTGTTCCGTGCTGAGTCGGGCGCGATTGTACGCATCGTTTTTGAGCGTTTTGCCAGCCTTGCGGATGAGCATATTCTGGCGCAGCGCGTCCAAATCGTGGCGGTGGATGGCAGCCCCGAAATCGAAGTCGAAGCCTATATCGACCATAGCGTGACCAACATGGGTGCCCAACATTGGGGCAAGATCGAAACCAAGCACGATCAAAATACGGTCAGCGTGGGTGCGACCACTATTCAATCCGGTTACCGCATCGGGATGTCATCGGTGTTGCTTAGCGATCACAAAGTTGAAATACTGATGGACACGCCTCATAAGCGTGCCGTGATGCGAACGCATTTTACACTTCCCCGTGAAGCCAGCACCACACTTTATAAATTCAGTAGTGTTTATACCAGCCGTGATATAGGTGATCCGGTATTGGCGGCACAGCGCAAACTACAGGAAGCCTATAAAACCGGATACGATGCCCTGCTCCAAGCCCACTGCAAAGAGTGGGAACTCTATTGGGATAGCAGCGACGTTCAAATTGAGGGTGACGAGTCGGCACAGTTCGCCCTGCGTTTCGTCATGTACCATATTCTAATTTGTGCGCCGCGTCATGACGACGATGTGAGTATCGGCGCGAAAACCTTATCAGGCTTCGGTTATAAAGGTCATGTCTTCTGGGATACCGAACTCTTCATCCTGCCACCCTTGACGCTGACTCAACCGCAAATGGCGCGAAACCTTTTGATGTACCGTTATAAGCGTTTATCGGGCGCACGGAATAAGGCCAAAGCCAGCGGCTACCAGGGCGCGATGTATCCGTGGGAAAGCACCGATACCGGCGAAGAAACCACACCGTCATGGGGTGATCCACAGCAGGACGGTACGCGCATCCGCATTTGGACGGGTGACAGCGAACAACATATCTCAACTGATATTACCTACGGCGTGCTGCAATATTGGCACTGGTCAGGCGATGACAATTTCCTCAAACAGTATGGCGCGGAAATCGTGCTAGATACCGCCGTATTCTGGGGCAACCGTGTTGAAGACAAGAACAGCCGCTATGAACTCAGCCAGCAAATCGGCCCTGACGAATACCACGAAAATATTGATAACAGTGTTTTCACCAACCGCATGGTGGTTTGGCACTTAGAACAAGCCTTTGCCTTACTTGGTTGGCTGAAAAATAATGCACCAGCCGATTATCAACGTCTCGTCAAACAGTTGGATTTGAATGATGACCGCCTCGCCAAATGGATAGACATCATTCAGAAGATGTACATTCCCTTCGACGAGCAAAAGCAAATACATATCCAATTTCCCGGCTTCTTCGAGATGGAATATGTGCCAGTGCCGCATTATGAACCACGTACCGCCAGCGTACAGGCCATCATCGGTCATCACCGCACTATTCAAACGCAGGTCATCAAGCAGGCCGATGTAGTCATGTTGATGGCGCTGTTGGGCGACAAATTGGCTGGCCGCGACGTTCTCATCAACAACTGGAACACCTATTTTCCACGTACCGATCATGGCTCATCACTCAGCCCTGCCATCCATGCATGGGTGGCAGCCCGTTTGCAGTTAGGCGAC
Source organism: Anaerolineae bacterium (assembly GCA_013821665.1). Classification (GTDB taxonomy): domain Bacteria; phylum Chloroflexota; class Anaerolineae; order Aggregatilineales; family Phototrophicaceae; genus CFX2. The sequence continues at coordinate 9,357 of JACDGI010000064.1, read as the reverse complement.
ATCGCGGCAGAGATGTTCGAACACGCCGCCGAGATTGACCTCAACGACAACAAAGGCAACGTCCGCGATGGTATTCATGGCGCGGCCAGCGGTGGTTTGTGGCAAGCCTTAGTCTTGGGCTTTTGCGGGCTACATCTGGACGACAACGGCCAACCAGCCGTTGATCCACATTTACCGGCTCATTGGAAGTCAGTTTCATTTACGGTCTATTATCGGGGAGAAAAGCGGCATTTTACCGTCAACAACCCCGTTGTGGAAACCCTGAACGCGTGACAGGGGTTGCGAAGTTTTCCATCCTTGCAGAGGGATGAAGGGCGAGGCAAGAAATACACACACGAGAATACATTTTTATAAATTTGGAGGATCATATGCGTAATCGTTTTATGGCTCTAGCGTCAGTCGCTTTACTGACGTTGTCGCTAAGCGGCTTGGTCGCAGCACAAAGTCAAACCACTGTGCGCGTCTGGACGGGTTCTTCGTCACCAGTAGAAGACAAATACAAGCAAGATCAGGTCGCGGCTTTCATGAAAGCCAACCCCGATATAAAAGTTGACCTGCAAATTCTGCCGGACTACGGCACGCAAATTCAGGCAGCTTTTGCCAGCGGCGATTATCCCGAAGTCTTCACCGTCGGTCAGGGCGATTTCCCCAGCCGAGCCGACTCCGGTGTCATTGCTGCCGGTGGTGATAAGATCCCCGATCAAGCCGACATTTACCCCGGTTTGCTGGCGGCCTTTACCAAAGATGGTACGCCCTACTGCGTGCCGAAGGACTTCTCGACCCTCGGTTTAATCTACAACAAAGACCTGTTCGACAAGGCCGGTGTTGCATACCCAACCGCCGATTGGACATGGCAAGATATGACCGATGCAGCCAAGAAGTTGACCACCGCTGATACGCTAGGTTTCGCCGACACAGCCGATTACAACCGGTGGATGGGCTTCTTCTACGGCAACGGCGGCCAACTGTTCGACAAGGATGGCAAGGTTGTTTTCAACAGCCCCGAAGGTGTCGCAGCCTTGGATTTCTATGCCAGCTTCGTCAAAGATGGCACGGGCAAGACTCCTAAAGATCTCGACTCCGGTTGGGGTGGCGAGGCTTTCGGCAAGGGCAAGGCCGCGATGGTTGTCGAAGGCAACTGGGCTATCGGCTTCTTGACCGAAACCTATCCTGATGTGAAGTGGGGTGTGGCTGAACTTCCGACGGCTCCGAGTGGCAAGAAGGGCACATTGACCTTCACCGAATGCTGGGCAGTTGGTGCAGCCGCTAAGGATGCAACTGCGGATGCGGCTTGGAAACTCGTCAACTACATGACCGACAAAGATGGCGCTATGAACGTCGCCACTGCCGGTTTCGGTGTGATGCCAGCCCGTGCCAGTGCAGCCGATGCTTGGGTCAAGGCTAAGGGTCACGAAGAGTTGGGCGCGTTCGTAACCGGTGCGGCCTATGCGGTGGCTCCAGTGTGGCCGTTGGGTTATGCCGACTTCGACAAGGCACTGGTCGATGGCACGAATGCCGTCGTTGCCGGTCAACAGACGGCTCAAGAAGCGATGGATGCGGCGGCTAAGGTCGCTGAGGACATCAAGACCAACGGTTAGTTCCGTCCGTAAATACACCAATTCGTGGGGGCGGCTTTGATAGTCTCCTCCACAACTTTTCAGGCACATTGTCTCATCGCCTAAAATCCCTGAATGCTGGTTCTAAACCTTGCTCATTTCTACCTGACGCGGCTGCCTTCGAATGTTATAAACGGGTCGAGTGGGGCAAGGTTTTAGACAGCAACCTGATTATTCGCCATCACAAAAATTGTTTTCTTCTATTGGAACGGTTGCAATATAACCTTTTAAGGGACGTGTACGATGGCAAACGCAGTGACCGCCAAAGTAGCCTCACAACCAGCCTATACCCAAACCAGCCAAAAACGCAGTGAAGCCATAACTGGCTATGCATTTATGACACCGGCTATGCTGATTTTGATCGTCTTTTTGATCATTCCGCTGCTGGTGGCGGTGTACTTCAGCCTGACCAACTGGAATGGTGTACGACCGCTAACAAGCGATAACCCCTACCAATTTGTCGGACTCAAAAATTACGAGAACTTACTGATTTCCGGTCGGCGTGTCCAAGATTTTTATGTGGCGCTGAAAAACACCGTTTATTACGTCATCGGTGTTGTGCCAACACAGACCATTATTGCCCTGCTGCTGGCGGTGATTCTGAACCAGAAATGGCTTAAAGGGCGCGGCTTTTTCCGTACGGCGTTTTATTTTCCGTCCATTACCTCATCCGTTGTTATTTCGCTGATCTTTGTGTTCATGTTCACCAAAGGTGGGCCAGTCAATGGTCTGCTGCAAGGCTTATTCCCGAATTATACGCCGGTGACATGGCTTGATAACGCTGATGGTGTGCTGCATAACCTGTTGGGATTGGTAGGCATCACCAAGAACACGATTGGCGCGTGGGGCAGTACCCAATTTCTGAACCTTACGTTGTGGGATTGGCTGAGCGGGCCAAGTGTTACCATGCTCATGATTATGCTGCTGGCGATTTGGACGACCATTGGCACCATGATGGTCATCTACTTGGCAGCACTGCAAAATATTCCCGGCCAAGTATTTGAAGCGTCACAGGTGGACGGGGCGACAACGTGGCAAACCTTCCGTTACATCACCTTGCCACTGCTGCGACCGACCACCTTTTTCATCATCACCATTGGCTTGATCGGCACCTTCCAAGTGTTTGACCAAGTGTATGTGGTCAGCAAAGGTGCGCCACAGGATACCACCTTGACGATGGCCTATCTGGTCTACCGGAGTGCCTTTAATACACAATCACCGTCAATGGGTTTGGCATCGGCTACGGCGATTGTACTGTTCGTCATCATTTTCGTTTTTACCCTGTTACAGCGTCGCTTGACCGGCGGCGACAAGGCCGAAACTTAGGAAAGGAACCTTCATTATGGCGACCGTTACGGCACCAGTAACACCACATGCGACTGCGGCGAAACCTTTCCGATTCGGGCCTGTCATCGTCATTATCGGGACGGTTGTGCTGTTGATCTTCGCCTTTATCGAGTTAGCACCGTTTGTACTGACCATTGCCAATTCATTTAAGTGTCAGGCGACAGTACAAAATGCCGTCGGAGCGATTATTCCAGTACCACCAACGACTTCCTGTCTGGATGCCAATGGCGTTCGGATACCCTACCAACAGATGGTCAATGGTGTGACCTTTAGCCCAACGACTTTTGGCTATAATCTAGTACTCAACGAGAATTTGCCACGGTGGTTATTCAATACGGCTTTCTTGTCGGTGGCTGTAACTATTCTACACATCGTCTTTGACTCGATGGCCGGATATGCCTTAGCCAGACTTCGATTTCCGGGCAGCCGGATCATGTTCGTCATGATCTTAGGCACCTTGATGATTCCGGGAGTGGTGCTGCTGATTCCGAGGTTTATTCTGCTGAAGCAGTTGGGGTTGATTAACACCTATCAGGGTTACATCATCACCTTGGGGGCGGATGCTTTTGGCATCTTTTTGATGAAGCAGTTCTTCGAGAATGTGCCGCGTGAAATTGAAGAAGCAGCACAGGTGGATGGAGCCAGTCGGTTTACCACCTTTTTTCGGATTGTGCTGCCGATGGCGACACCTGCTTTAACGGCTTTGACCATTTTCAGCTTCCAAGGGCAGTGGAACAATTTCATGGATGCCTTGATTATTCTAGGCGGTAAAGCCGAGTTGTATAACCTGCCGTTGGGCTTATCGGTGCTACGTGGTGCAGGCGATACTATCCAATTTGAGCGGGTGTTACCGGGTTCGGTGATTACGACTATTCCAATGGCGATTATCTTTTTCGTCTTCCAACGGTATTTCGTAGAAGGTGTGAATTATTCAGGTTTGGCCGGAACATAGAGCAGTTAACCGTTACAAGCGGCAAGTTGCAAGACAAAAGCATACAGTAGGCACAGCTTCGGTTGTGCCTTTTTGTTGCCTGTAAATGCTGTTGACCTGATAAACAGGCGATAACAGGTAACAATTGCGGAGACTATTACGGCAATTGACCTGCTTTGCAGGTGTTGCAGGTAAAAAGAGGTCGTTTTGAGGCCATTTATGAAGATAACGCTTGAAAGTTCAAACCAAACTCAAACGTACAAATTCGCAAAACCGTGATAGAATTTTTGTTCGCACGATCTACTGATAATAGTTGCGGCGAGGGTGAGGTGACTTTGTGGCGACAAGTGAAATGGGCGACACTATACTTGAGCGTGAATTTGACTCTACAGACACAGACGGCAATAAGTCGATTATAAAACTCCGGCTCGGAATACCGTATCAGATTTCAGACTCTACCAGTAGTTTGAAGTGGCGTTGTGCGTACCAAATCATCGGCAAAGGTTCAGAGAAGATCAAACTTGCACAGGGAATGGATGCGATTGATGCGATGTTGATGTGTATCCAATTGGCTGATATTTTTATGAAAATGTATCAAAAGGATACAAAAATTACTTGGCTAGATGATGACTGGTTAGGTCTGATTTTCCCTCCGGTATCTGAATTAACTGAAGAAGAGCGAAAGGCCACGTCCGAGGATGAAAACAGCCCGTTCAAACAGTTATTCGATGAGTTCTTCCGAAACTTTAAGGGTAGAACTGCGCCAAGCAATATGGGGGATTAGATTATTTTCATCTCGAAGGAAAATAGCAAAATCGCGGTTCGCCATTGCCGAAATTGCTGCCAAGTTTGCCATACTCACTCAAATTAGAAAGATGTTGCAAAAAAATGACTGGTCACAACAGCATTATATCGACCATTTCAAATGGCACTGATACCGCCGCCGTCACTGCCGCCATTTGGTATCCGACGTTGAAATCATTCTTGGAGGACACTCGCGATAATCTGGCTCAAAGAGGTGGCTTGTCCGACAGCCCATGCGCTTGCCCAGACCGCATCGTCTAACTGCCTGTGGGCTAAGCCCAAACTCTTGTCGTATTCAATTTGATCGACGCTGTCAAGCTGTGACGGAATGGCACTCATCAGCGCCTGAGCCGCACTGAGTAAACGAACTGCCTTTTCGACGGTCCCCAGTTGTACGTATACGCCGCCAAGACCAGCCAGACATTCGGCGATAATCTGGGTTTCCTCTAGCGCTTGTAATAAACCAAGGGCTTCCTGAAAAAACGCTAGAGCTTCTTCATCGTTTCCGAGTTGGCGAGCAACTTGCCCCAGATTATGCAAAATAACCGCCTGACCGACATCAAAATGCAGATGGCGGTACAGCCCCAAACTTTCCTGATACAAGGCCGAGGCTTCACTATATTTCTTTTGTGTCCGCAGCACTTCGGCCAAATCGTTCATGCCATAGGCGATGCTTTCGGAGCTGCCATATTGGCGGATCAACTCCAAACTCTGTTGATAAAGGGCTTCGGCACCCACCAGATTGCCTTCCTGCACGGCTAAACGGCCAAGCTGTCCCAAACAGCGGGCAAATCCGGCTTGATCATCAAGCGCGGTATAAAGAGCCAAACTGTTCTGAAAATATCCCTCGGCTGCCAGCATATTTTTCTGCCGCAGTTCGATCTCACCGAGGCTTAAATAAACGGCAGACTCGCCGGATTGGTCACCACTTTGTTCATACAGTGGCAAGCTGGCTTTGAGATGTTCAACGGCTTTAGGATAACGATGTTGGATGTATAAAAGTCTGCCCGCGCCATGTTGCACTCTGGCTTGAACCGCAGCCGGCAGGATTTGTGAGTGTTCTAGAACTTGTCCGATCCATTTAATGCCGATGCTCAGGCGGCTGTGTGCGCTCCAAAAACGCCACAAAATCCCGACCATGCGTCCCGCTTCGAGGAACTCGCTATGATTCAGCCTGTATTCGAGCGCGGCTTGCACATTATTCTGCTCATATTCCAGTCGGCTGAACCATTCGGCCTGCCGTTCGCCCGTCAGATTAGGTTCGGCGGTCTCGGTCAGTTGCAGATAATAGTCCGCATGGAGGCGCTGCATGGTCTCGAACTCGGCACGGGCAATTAACTGCTCCACCGCATATTCACGCAAGGTTTCAAGCAGGGTAAAAGTGATCGACTCTTCGTCCTCTTGTCGCTGCTGGATAAGACTTTTTCCGACCAGCCGGTTGAGGGTTTGAGCGTCGGCGATGGCATCAGCGGCTTCAACCGTAAAAGCCCCGACGAAAACACCTAATCGGGCAAACGTTTGCTGTTCTTCCGGCGATAGGAGATCGTAACTCCACTCAATCGCCCCGCGCATCGTCCGTTGGCGTGAAGGAAAATCACGCGGCCCTTTTGAGAGCGTCTGAAGGCGGTTGCTAAGCTGCTCGGCAATTTCATGGATGCTGAGATCACGAGCACGTACTGCCGCCAGTTCAATAGCCAGCGGCAGACCATCCAAGCGGCGACAGATGGAGAGTATGTCGGCAGAATTGGAGGTGTCCATCGTGAAGTCCACCTGCGTCGAGCGAACACGATCCACAAACAGGGCAAGGGCCGAATAGCGTAACAAGGAGACAGGATCTAAGGTCTGTGTACCTTCCGGCAGGGTTAGCGGCGCAACCTGATACACATGCTCCCCATAAATGAGGAGTTCTTCGCGGCTGGTTGTCAGCACCTTCAGGCGTGGTGCGGCGGCCAATAATTCATTGACGAGCGGCGCAGCATCAATGATCTGCTCAAAGTTATCCAGTACAAGCAGGATTTGTCGCTGATGCAAATGAGATTTGACGGCCTCTAACACAGTAGCCGTTCCCACCTCTTCGACTTTGAGGGTTTGGGCGATGACTTCGATCACCGCTTCGGGACGGCTGACAGGCGCTAAGGCCACAAAGAATATGCCATCTTCATATTCATCCTGCAAACTGGCTCCAACTTGGAGACTTAAGCGCGATTTACCAATACCACCGGGGCCAAGCAGCGTCATCAATCGCACGTCCGGTCGATGCAAGAAACGGCAAACCTCGGTGACATCATTGTTTCGCCCGACAAAAGAGGTCAATTGGGCGGGCAAGTTGGTCACACGCGGCGAAAGTGATTTGATAGGCGGGAAATAATTGACCAGCCCTGCCAACATGATCTGAAAGATGTGTTCTTCGTCGTTTAGATCACGCAGCCGGTGTTTTCCCAGATCGCGTAATTCAACGCCCTGCGGTAAAGCATTCACGACAACGTCTTTAGTCGCTGATGAGATAAGGGTTTGTCCGCCGCTGGCCGCCGCCATTAAACGTGCCACACGGTTCAAGGTCGGGCCAAAATAATCACCGCTGCGTTCTTCTGCCGCGCCGGTGTGCAAGCCCATCCTGACTTTTATGCTAATCGATGCGGTACTTTCGGATGGTCGTGTGGCGTGAAGAATACGCTGAGCATCGAGGGTCGCCAGTAAGGCATCATGAGGCAAGTCGAACACTGCACAAAAACCATCACCGACGGTTTTAAAAACAGTACCCTGATGTGATTCGATGGCTTGTCGCAGGATGTGATTATGGTTTACCAGCAAACGCGACATAGCCTGTGGATGCTGCTCCCAGAGGCGGGTGCTGCCTTCAATATCCGTAAACAGGAAGGTGTAGCGTTTTTCCATGATTAAGACAGCATTATTTCGTCTATCAAGCGGGTAAAGGTACAGACCCTATTGTGTGCAGTCTTCTAGATTACTCTTAAAAGGGGTATTCGTAAATCGGTCGCACAGGGATGACGTATCACTTGACTGAAATGGGGATCAGATTGTGCTAAGCTGGGATTGCACGGTTATGGGTCATAGGTGAAGGAGATGACATGCACCTCCTTCACCTACTCAAACAGTCAAACCGGGGGATTCTTATGTAGATTCTCGAAAGAACTGAGAAACCCCTACCCCAACCCTCCCCCGTAAACGAGGGAGGGAGCCAAAGCAAAGCGGGTAGTTTATTTTCTAGTAACTAAGCGAAGGTTACTTTAGTAGCCGATGCGGATGACGTTTCCGGATACACCGCTTGCTTGTTGACGGGTAACACCATCGCCATTGCCAAACTTCATAGACTTGATGGTCACGCCAACATGTGCGGTTCCGGTGCGGACAATCGTCCAAACCTGATAGCTATCGGCTGGCTGGTCGGCAACCAAGGTGACACTTTCCTTGTTCTTAGCCCATTGTGGAACGTAGATCACATGGTTGATGGACACATTGGCTGGTACATGTACCTGATACTGTACGCTAATCAAATCGTCGACTGATGTTTCAACCACCACACCGACTTGAATCTTGATGCCATCCGAAAGAAAAATGACCGGGTCACTGCGGCAGGATATGGATGCCGCGCTGACTTGTGCGACCACCAGACACAGTGCGATCAACACTGCTATTGTTACTCTGGTCTTACGAGCGAGTCGGGTGAAAGTGTGGATCATGATATACCTACCCAATAGTTGATTTTCTTAACTTTTAGTGACATATCTAAACTTTAAATCAATTCTTAAATAATGTCCACCGATATTCGTTAATTAATGCGCCCAAAATAAATATCTCAATTAATGTCACTAGTACTTTGGTATTGTGAAGCATCTGAGTGCCGGAATTCGCGGCCAAATCCAGCTTAGGAGCCATTTGTTGGGCAAGATGGGACAATAGAGGAATAACCGATTAAAAAACAAACCCACTAGATAACCATCTAGTGGGCTGTAAGTTCTTTTACATCAATGTTTGGCTGTAGAAGGCCTCAGTGAGCCTTAATTAGGCCATGTGTAGCGCACGGTGTAGGTCAGCACTTTTTCCTCACCGGGTTGGACGATCTCACGAAACTCGATGGTGCTGCTGTCCAACTTGGTGAAGGTGTCGCCGCTATTGAGGATTTCCCAATTGCTCCAGCGATACAACCGTTCCGGCACGCGGATTTCAACAGCCTGATTTTCCTTGCGGTTGCGCAGATGAATTTCGAAGGTTTCTTCGATGATATTCGAGGCGATAATCTTAAAATCCGTTTGTTTGCGCTCACCCACCAGATCAAAAGCGTTGCCGAGGAATAATTTAATCTGTTCACCTTTAGGTGTGTGGTCGATACTGTTCTCGCCGATGAGCAGCGCCGAGCCATCCACATCCTGCTGATAAACACGTACCCGTCCGGCTGGCAGTGCCGCGTCTAAATTATTCTCTTTACCGGTCGTGAATTCCAACCAATTCTGTACATCGGTGATGCCCGTTTGCCCATAATATTGGTCGGTGATCGGACTGGAATAGCCGTAGAAAGGATTGCCACCATCGTAGATAAAAAAGTATGCGCAGGGATATTCGTGCCGCTGACGAATTCCACCTGCTTAGTTTCATTGTCGCCCACCGTCACCGGACGCTGAATTTCATACAACTTATACT
>JACDGI010000746.1 GCA_013821665.1 Anaerolineae bacterium | reverse complement strand
CACCGTGGTTGATGGCAACAGGCGAGGATTTGCGTTATCCCGGCACGGAAGGCGGCAAGACCAAATGGCAAGATCGTCTGGTGCAAAAGTATATTGAAAAATTTGTGAACGCGATGCCGATGTATCCCGAAATCTCAGATCATTTCGTTCAAGGGATGAATCTGTTGCAACCACCCACATCATTGTTCCAACCCGCGATTTTATTAAAGGTCGTCAGCAATATGTTGAGCCGGAAAAAGACCGTTGCTCAGGAACCGTTAGATGTGCCAATAAGTGAGGTTCATTCGAAAACCCCTACCCCATTAGCATGAGATAGTGAAAACAAAAGGAACACGCCTAAAAGCATGTCCCTTTTAATTCTGTATGACTCAATTACTCAGCTATCGAGGGTGCCTTTGGCAAGACCAATCGGAAGGGCTGCTGGTTGTTTTACCGTACTGGCAACGTCAATATGCTTGCCCTCTGATGATGCATCGTGAAAACTCTGCATGAGATCGAGTACGTGGAAAGCAAGTTGTCCACTGGCACGGTTCGCGCGACCACTGCGAATGGCATAAGCCATATCGGCAACACCGATACCACGTCCTACGTCATCACTATGCAAATGCTCGACTTCGCGCCATTCTTTCTCATCCCAACGACGCAGCAAGACTTTTCCACCAAAGTTATTGGGGTCGGGAACGTTAAGTGACCCTTCAGAACCGTGAATTTCGATCAAGGGAACGTGATTGGCCCATACGTCGAAGCTGGTTATGATCGTTCCAACCGCTCCCGCCGCGAAATCCATAATTCCGGCTACATGCGTGGGAACATCCACTTTGATTTTCAGACCGTTTTTTTCTTTACTGGTGGCGATACGCTCCGGGAAAGAAATCTGGGCAGAACCGGTTACACGGCGCACAGGGCCAAGCAAGTTCACGAGGGCTGTGAGGTAGTACGGTCCCATATCAAACATTGGACCGCCACCCAATTTATAGTAGAACTCAGGGTTCGGATGCCAACTTTCGGGGCCATGACTTAACATAAAGGCAGTTGCGGCTATAGGACGACCTATCAGGCCATCATCAATGACTTTGCGGGCCGTTTGAATACCACCGCCAAGGAAGGTATCCGGCGCACAGCCAACCAGTAAGTGTTTTTCGGCAGCCAACGCAAGAATCTTCTGCCCTTCTTCACGCATTAACCCCAATGGTTTTTCACCATAAGCGTGCTTACCGGCATTCAAAATAGACAGGGCGACCTCGGCATGCGACTGCGGCACGGTGAGGTTAACGACAATTTCGATGCTGGGATCAGCAAGGAGTTGTTCGACCGTGTAGGCATGTGGAATATCAAATTCTTTGGCGCGGGCTTCAGCGCGGCTGAAATCCATATCGGCAACGGCGACGACATCTAAAATTTCAAATGTGCGCGTCCATTTGATGTATTGCGGGAAAATATTGCCGACACCAATAAATCCGACTTTGACTTTATCGACCATGACCATAACCTTTCGAGGATAAGTATGTAAAGCTACGACCAACCGCTTCAAGCATATCGGTGGCGCAGCGATCTAATTCGACGATCAGCCATTCAGGCTTAGCATCGGGAATAATCGATGCCCAATCCATCACACCATCACCAACTGCGACCATCGAGTCTTTTTCATTGGTTGAGCCATCTTTGATGTGGAGCAAAGGCGCACGACTGCCAAACTCGTGAATAATATCGACGACATTGGCACCACCGGCCTGAACCCAATAGGTGTCTACCTCAAAATTAACCGTCGGGGCAAGATTTTCCAGCATAATTTTATAAGCAGGGCGACCGTTAATTTGCTGGCGATATTCCCACCAGTGATTGTGGTAGAAAAGTTTCATGCCGTTTTCGCGAGCGACTTCATCCGCCTGATTGAGTTCGTCACAATGAAATTTGATTTTTGCTTCTGTTTCAAATTCTTCGGGTGGTAAAAAGGCGCAGACCATGTTTTTAGTGCCGAGGATCTCCATTGTTTCAAGAACTTCATTTTTCTTATCACCCAAAGGTAATCCGATATGGGCGCTGGATACTTGAAGCCCCAATTCTTGAAAAAGTTTGGCAGCAGCTTTAGGTGTGGTGCTAACGAAGGCCGCATTTGCACTTTCTACACCGGCGTAGCCCTGTGCTGCTACTTTGCGAATCACTCCCTCAAAATCAGTCGTGAGCTCATCACGCAGCGAATACAATTGAACTCCAATTGGAACAGACATCATACCTCACTTCATAAATCAATATAGACAGCAAAAAAGTGTGCTGTTTTTAATGTTTGTGAAGATTTTACCTATCTAAATGGGGACGGGCAAATAACCATTCTCAAATAGCGTGTAGGCATGGGGAAGGCGGCGGGAAAGCGCGTTGCGGGGGGTGACGGGCGGTGATAGAATGCAGAATGGATTTATGGATAACACTATGCCTGCAACCGGGGTAAATTATGATGCGTTATGCGCGTTTTCTCATCTTATTGATTGTTTTGATGATTAGCGGCTGCAATTTATCTTCGCAACCACCAACAGACGAACCGCTAGATGTGCCCACGGCAGACGCGGGGGGGCGACCCGTCGTAACGATTGCTTCGCCAAATGATGGCGCAGAAGTAACCGTCGGAACACAAGTCTTCGTGACAGCTAGCGCAACGGATGCGGTAGGTGTCACCCGAATGCAGTTGATCGCTAACAACCAGATTGTCAAAACGGTATCATCAGAATCTGCTTCCGGGCAGCGTGATTTCCAAGTCATTCTGGATTACACGCCACGGGTAGAGGGTGATGTCGCATTACAAGTGGTGGCTTACCGGGGTGCCATTGCCAGCGATCCAGCTGCAGTCAATATCAAGGTCAAGTCTACAAATACTCAAATTGAACCCACGTTGCAACCGGTGGACAATGTGCCAGCAATCGACCCGAATGATCCAACATGTCGCGCACTGACGAATACTGGCTTGAACCTGCGCAGTGGACCGGGTACGGCTTATGATCGTGTGGGATTAGTGGCAGGTGGCGCGGTGGTTCCGATTATCGGTCGAGTCGGTGATAATTCGTGGTGGCAAATCCGTTACGGCATTAACGTCGGTTGGGTTAGCGGACAATATACTTCAATTTATGGTGTCTGCTCATCTGTGCCGGTGATTACTGCCCCACCAACACCAACACCGACCGGCAGCACACCGACCGCTATACCGACAATCACAAAGACACCAACACCTCAACCAACCATTACGGTAACACCCGGTAAGGCTGATCTGGTGATTTCGAGCATCGCAGGGCCAACCAGCACAACAGTTGCCGCGAGTCCGGTTACGTATTCGATTACGATCACCAACACGGGCAGCGGGCCTTCTGGCAGCTTCGACAACAAAATTAAACTACCAAATGGGACAGATGCTGATTTGGGCGTGGTGGCAAACCTCAATGCGGGCGAGAGTATTTCGCTCAACATTGATATATCGTATACGACAGCAACGTCATATACGTTAATTGCGACCGTCGATAGCAACAGCCAAGTGAATGAGATTAGCGAAGTCAACAACACTGCTACCTTGTTAATTACGGTATCGTAAGGCAGGGCTTCATTGCCAAGAAGGCTTGGAAAATCCGGCAATCTAACCGGATTTTCCGGCTAAATTGACTCAACGTCCAAGCGCTTATAGAATGCAATTATGGCAACACGATTACTGGTTATCCACAAACAGTTGGTTTTCGCCGTTACGATCAAGCAAGCGCTTGAACAAACAGGCGGCTTCGCGGTGCATCCCTTCACAAAAGCGGAAGCGGCTTTCGATTTCCTACGCGATCATCCTCAGGATATTGCGCTAGTTGATTTTAATTTACCGGGTCGTGCGGGTGCGCGAATCGTCCAACAGTTACGCTCGCTCCAGCCTGATATTGCGGTCATCGTTACACCTCAGC
>JACDGI010000745.1 GCA_013821665.1 Anaerolineae bacterium | reverse complement strand
CAACCAGATGTTGAACCTCATTGACCAGTTCACAGCGGAAAAAGACTTTATAAGCGTGGAAAATATACGGGGTGTGTTCGTGCTTGTTACGGTCATACAGCGCCAGCAGCTTGACCGCCCGCGCTGTGTAGCCAGCTTCTTCTTCAATCTCGCGTACAGTCGCCAGTGCGGGGGATTCGCCCACATCTGCCCAACCACCGGGTAATGTCCAGCGTCCCTCATCCAGCTTCTCGCGCACCATTAGCAGTTTATTGTTATGGATGACCACGCCGCGCACATCAACTTTAGGTGTGGCGTAACCTTGCTGTTGGTCAAATAACTTTTGCAGTCCGTCCACCTCGCCCATGCCGTCCGCCGCCATCATTTCGGCAGCAATGGCAGCGATTTGCCCATAGCGGTCACGGTCAAAATCATTAACGGCGAAGGTTAAGCCAGTTTGAGACAGCGCCTGTAGACGCTGCGCCCAGTGTAGCCATTGGTCGGACATGGATATTCTGCACTTTCAGATACCGTAATAGGGTTTTGTTGCTGCCTTTTATAATGCTACTTTTTTGCTGATTCCGAAAGCCGATAACTGCGTTTTTCGTACTGTTTGTTTAGGTTTATTTCTATTACAACGTTCTATTATGAGTATGAATTAAATCTCACAAATTTCATAGATAGATACTATGAATATTTTCTGAATATTTTGTTTGAGGAAATATTGCCCATTTTCATAAGAATGCTAATGGGTAATTCGTCCTATTAATGATGAGTGTTTATTGATGCTCTGTTCGCTGCGGATATTGCTCGAACACCCAACGGAACATCGTATAACGCGCTGCTAGACCCGCATATTCACCAAATACGGCGAAGGTCTGCGCCACCAATTCCGGTGGGATGCGTCCGATGCCGCCCAACAAATAGCGATTGGTCGCGGCTTGCAGCACGACATCGTTATAGGCCACCCAATCGGTATGACCGAAGGCGCGTTCCAATGTGACCGCCGCCGTCCAATGACCGATGCCCTTGATTGCCATCAATTGTTTATAGGCTTCGGCAGGCGACACATCGCGCAGCCCTTCCAGATCACGTTGACCACTCACCACCTGACCCGCCAGATCGATCATCAAGGCCATACGCTTAAAGGTAATTTTGAGTGGCTTCAGATCATCCACCGTCATAGCAGCGATTTGTGTCGCAGTCGGGAAAGCGTAATGTGTCCGCCCCGCATATTCCAGTTTATTACCGACCCAGTCGACCAACCACAACTGCGCTTTTTGTGCCGTCACCCAACTAATCTGCTGCTCGATGATCGTCATGATTAACGCCTCAAAAACGCTGGCAGTACGCAGTTCCGGCAGTCCGATCAGCGGCTTGACTACCTCCCATAAGCGGACATCTAACCGCGCTGACTCATAAAATGTGTGCCAATCATGCTGCATCGGTAGGACATGCGTGATACTCTCAACCAGCACTGCGTCATCCAACGCACCGCTGCTGGTCGCCACATCGACATCCAACTGCGGCGCAGCAACCGTCCCGCTGTTTGTCACCTTCAGTAGAGCCACGCCTGTTTCGGTTTTAATGACTCGCCACAATGCATCATCCTGCACCACATTCAGTGTCGGATGGGCAAAGCGCGTTAGAAAATTTATCAGCAGCGGGAAGTTATAGGGCGGTTTAGGATGCAACGTAATCAAGTGGCGCATAAAACTCATTCTCTTAAAATAGTCGCCCGCCTATTTTATGCCACGCCGCATCCCCAAAACACTCCGAAAACGGATGTCATCAACTCTTACCCCGGCGCATAAAACGGCACAAAGTCCATCGCGCCCCACAAGATTTGCTCGGCTTTGAACTTCAATTCGCGGACTTTGCCCTTCATATCGAGGATGCGAATCGGCGCTTGTAGATCATCACCGAAAAGCAAATAGGCCATCTGCTGACCGTCCGGTGACAAGCCATAAACGAAACTGGTATTGTTGGCGATGCTGGTGATCAGCTTATGGTAATCCGCGCCGTATATATCAAAGATATTCGTGTCCGATTGCACACTCACCACGTGCATTGATTTTTCGCTGTTGTTCAGGCTCTCCGCCGCCGGATAATAACCGTCATCCATCGTATCCTGAACGCCGCTCATTGCGCCGACTTTGAAATCAATTTGACCCAAATCTTTTAACTGCACGAAATAAGCCTCATCATCGCCGCGCAGCGTATGTTCATAAGGCACATTCACTTGTGACTGGTTGACAATCTGGTTATCCGGCCCAAACAAGGTCATAAAAGGCGAATAAGCACCGCTTGGTACTTGCCACTGAGTCGTGATTCCATCTTTGACGCTGTCCATGTTCAAAATCGAATCCTGCGGGTCAATGCGCGTCACCAAGTCATGTTTACCGATCGCCACATCGTAATAAGCAAACAAGATTGGCTTCCTTGGTGCATTGGGTTTGGTGCCGTAGATCGAGCGGAAGTAATAAATGCGCTGACCATCAGATGACCATGTGGGCATATCCAGCGACAACTGTTCATCGGGCTGCACTGGCACATCAAATATCCCGCCTTTGGGCGTAATAAGCTTGGTTGTGCCATCGGCAATCGTCACTCGATACAAATCGCTCTTATACGAGCTGTCGGCAGTGAATGGGCCTTGCTTGACGTAAACCAGATATTTGTTATCTGGCGAAATGCTGCCTACACGGAGCGGCGTGATCGACTCATCGGATTTCGCATCCGCCAATAATGTCGCTGATCCATCGACCGCCGATACTTTATACAACTGACCATCAGCCATCGCGATAATCGGCGCTGGTTGAGCCGGATTATTTTGCGCCTTTGTCACCATCAGCGGTAGCATTAAAATCGCGATCAAAACGAAAATTTTACGCATCGGTGCCTCCCTAATTCCCCGCGACGGCATGGCAAAGCGTTCTGAAAATGAAACCTGCACTTTCAGACGATCCTATTGCTGAGAAAGTTCCTAACTTACGACAGTTATAGATAAGAAATTTGTGCATTTTCGCCGCCAGATGCTCAAGCATCCGGCTCCATTTTCCGGCGGGAAGGGGGCTGAAGCCCACTAAAACCCGCCGAAGAAGCAGCGTGAAAGATTGCTTGCCCTAGTTAATATAGCTTATCCATAACTCAAGTTAACTTGTATTGAGCTAATGACTGGCGACTAAAGACTATCGGCTAATACGGCCCCATCGCTCGCCCATCAGAAAGCAGCACGAACACCTGACCGCTGCCACCATCCGCCAATAACAGACCATTCTGGAACTTCTGAGTCACCATTTTGGTGCCCTGTTCCGGCGAGCGCGCGAAGCCCAAGGCATCCTGTACACCCGGAAGTCCACGCCACACCGCACCAAATCCCTGTGATGGAGCCAGCATCCCCTCCGGCACAACGATGTCGCCCTGCTGTACAGGCGGCGCATTCACCGCGTACCAGAAATGACTCTGGCTAGGGGATACTGCCCATATTTCACCCGTTGGCGAATAATACATCACACCACGCTCGAAGATTTGCAACGTCCCTTGCAGATTAGCCGCGCCTTCGATTGGGCAGCCCAGCGCATTACTCACCTCGGTGTTCTCCGCCCAGCGTGTACCGAAAGCCACATCCGCCTGTGCCGGACAGGCTGGCCCCAATGCCACCGTCACCGGAATGTTGGATGTTGCCCCTGCCAGCAGCGCGGGTGCGATAACCGCCCCGCCATCTTCACCGTTATCCACTTCCCCTAAGAATACGCCTATATACGGCGTAACCGTAGCTGTCGGAATGATCAATGGAGTCGGCGTTGCTGGATTGGCAGCGGCTAAGGCTTGCTGTTGCTCGGCATTCGGCGTGGGCGAGACATAAACTGTCGCCAAAATCTTGGGCTGCACGGCTGGCGGCGTAAAAGTCGCCAGCGTCACCGTGTTATTCGAACACCCTACTATGA
>JACDGI010000744.1 GCA_013821665.1 Anaerolineae bacterium | reverse complement strand
GACCAACTTAAATAGGTTGGCAGCAATCCGGCGACCGTTGGCCTTCTCGGCATCGACCACAATGGTCATACGCGAGAGGTTGGGGTTATGGGTACGTCCAACGGTAAGACTATCAATGTTGAAGTTACGGCGGCGCATCATACTTGCCACACGGTTCAAGACACCGGGTAGGTTTTCAACCAACGCCACCAAGATTTGTTTGTTTGAATTTTTAGCCATTATGCTTGCACCTCACCCGGCTTTGGACGACGTATCATATTATGCAAATCAGCACCCGCTGGAACCATTGGGTAAATGACCTCTTCTTTTTCAATGACGTACTCAATCAAGACAGGGCCCTCATGACTGCGGGCGAATTTGACGGACTCTTCAATTTGGTCACGGCTGGTCACACGCATGGCCGGAATGCCATAGGCTTGTGCCAGCAGGACAAAATCCGGATTAAACATGGGCGTGGCCTGATAACGTTCCTCATAGAAGAACTCTTGCCACTGGCGTACCATGCCTAAAAAACCATTGTTGAGGATAGCGATATTGACCTTTACATTTTCTTGCTTGGCGGTTGCCAATTCGCATAAGGTCATCTGAAAACCGCCATCACCTACAATCGCCCAAACTTCCTCTTCTGGCTTGCCAAACTTCGCACCGATTGCGGCAGGGAAACCGAAGCCCATCGTACCCAAGCCGCCACTGGTGAGCATGGTAGCCGGACGCTGATGCGGATAGTATTGAGCTTCGAGCATTTGGTGCTGACCAACATCACTGACCGTCACCGCATTGCCACCCGTAAACTTCCACAATTCGTTAATCACTTGAGCGCCGAACAACTTGCCTTCGCTGTCGTGATGCAAAATGTCGCGTTCGTCTCCGTCTTCTTGCCATTCACGAATTTTTGCAACCCATTCGCCGTGCCGTTGACCTTTTAGGTCGGGCAAGAGTTGAGCGAGAACGGTCTTCACATCACCCGCGATACCCACATCAACACGCACATTCTTATTGATTTCAGAGGGATCAATATCAATGTGAATTTTCTTCGAGTTTGGTGAGTAGGTTTTTAGATTACCGGTTACACGGTCATCAAAGCGCATCCCAAGAGCAATCAACAGATCAGCTTCTTGAATGGCGAAGTTACAGGCTGCTGCGCCGTGCATCCCCATCATGCCGACTGTGAGCGGATGATTTTCTGGCAATGCACCTTTGCCTAGCAGCGTCAAAGTCACAGGAATTTGCGCGCGTTCCGCCAACTCTTGTAATTCTTGAGAAGCACCCGCCATCACAATGCCATGTCCAGCTAGAATGACTGGTTTCTTGGCATTCTTGATGAGTTCTAATGCGTCTTCTACTTGTTCATTAGTGGCTCGCGTTGTGGGGCGGTAGCCACGCAGTACAATCTCTTGCTCAGGATAAACAAACTCAGTTACGGCGTTCTGAATGTCTTTCGGGATGTCGATCAATACCGGGCCGGGACGACCTGTGCGAGCGATATGGAAGGCTTCCTTAATGATGTAAGCCAAATCGTCCACATCCGTCACTAAATAATTGTGTTTGGTGATCGGAATAGTGATACCGGTAATATCGCACTCTTGGAAGGCATCCGAACCGATAGCTCCCTGTGAGACCTGACCTGTGATACAAATTATCGGTGATGAGTCCATCATGGCTGTGGCAATTCCGGTTACCAGATTGGTTGCGCCGGGGCCGCTGGTGGCAATCGCTACACCCACTTTGCCAGTCGCACGGGCATAACCATCCGCCATATGTGCCGCGCCTTGTTCGTGGCGTACCAGCACATGTCGAAGCTGCGGATAGCGGGTCATGGCATCATAGGTGGGTAAGATCGCGCCGCCCGGATAACCGAACATGATCTCGACCCCTTCACGGATCAAACATTCCATCACAATTTCAGCGCCACTTAATTTCATAACCTTATTCTCCTCATCTCAGCCAGCGAAATACGCTGACCGGATCGTTTTAAAGTCTTAGTCGCCGCTTGCTGGCTCGGCCTGTCGCACCGGAGTCAGCCAACCATAGCGATCTTCTTGCTTACCGGATGTAATCCCAAAAAACTCGTCCTGCACCGCCTTGGTAATCGGCCCACGTTTGCCAGTACCAACCGCAATGCGATCTACTGAACGCACAGGAGTCACTTCGGCAGCTGTGCCAGTGAAGAAAATTTCGTCTGCAACGTACAACATATCGCGCGAAATCGTTTCGAAGCGCACTTCGACACCTTGATCTTTGAGCAGAGTCAAAACAGTATCGCGTGTAATACCCATCAAAATGGATGATCCACCACTAGGGGTGTAAACGACTCCATTCATCACGACGAAGACATTTTCGCCCGCGCCTTCGCTAATGTTGCCGTTGTAGTCCAGCGCAATAGCTTCGCTGAAACCGTTGTCGTGGGCTTCCATACTCATAAATTGGCTGTTGACGTATTGACCGCCAATCTTCGCCAATGATGAACCGGTATCAGGAGCCAAACGCCGCCATGAACTCACCTGTACATCAACACCTTGGTCAATAGCTTCCGCGCCGAGATAGCGTCCCCATTCCATCGTGATGATGACAGCTTCGGTGGGGTTCTTGCGACCTTCTACGCCCAACGCATTCGCACCGCGAAACAGCAGCGGACGAATGTAGCATGATTCATGCCCGTTACTGCGGACGATTTCTAAAATCGCCTCATTAATTTGGTCTTCGGTAAAAGGCACTTCCATACGTGATATTTTTGCCGAGTTGAACAGACGATGAGTATGCGGTTGCAGACGG
Source organism: Anaerolineae bacterium (assembly GCA_013821665.1). Taxonomy (GTDB): domain Bacteria; phylum Chloroflexota; class Anaerolineae; order Aggregatilineales; family Phototrophicaceae; genus CFX2. The sequence goes on along the minus strand of JACDGI010000744.1, from coordinate 1,172 downwards.
AAAACTGCTGGGCCTTGGGGAGTCGCATAAGCCCGTACGCCCTCAAATACGCTTGAGCCGTAATGCAGCGCATGAGTCATAACGTGTACGGTTGCATCTGCCCACGCGACGAGTTTCCCATTCTTCCAGATATATTCAGCAGACATTCTCATCTCCCCATATAAAATAAAAACGCTTTCCTGATCTTACGGTGATTACCGATTTTGATTCGGGAAAGCGCATTGTGAACCAAAGGCTTGTGTATGACGCTGGCACATACTCTCTGCCGAGCGCGTAGTGGCTTGGCAAGTAGCGTGTGAACAACTTGCAGATTGCTGCATAAAATGTGTCGTTCGTGATGCAAATGCCTTCGCCATTTCGTACTCCGTCATCTGAAATAAAAAGCCCCCTGCTTGGGGGGCTTCACTGTTTACGTTTTCGTGTTTAGTCAGCGCCCAAGCCGTTATAACCCGTTGGTAATTACGAGTACAAGAAGGCTAATAAGGCTAATGACAATCGCGATGCTTTTGTGGCTGTTCATTTTTGACGACCATTTACGGAATTCATTCTGTATAGAGTAACGAGGATCGCTAAACTTGTCAACCCTTTGGCACAAATTCGGATACTTTAGACTATTTTAATTGGATAGGATGCACACCTTCATGGGTAGCCAGCCAATTATGAGCTGCTTCAATTTGCTGGCGCACCGCTTCGGGGGCCGTCCCGCCAGCCGCTTTACGCTTTGCAACCGAGGCCGCAAAATCAAACACAGCAGAGACATCTGCGCTAAACAAATCCGACAATTTTTGATAGGTCGACAAGGATAACCCTGATAACGGTACACCCTGCTCCGCTGCCAGACGCACAGCTTGCCCGGAGATATGATGGGCATTGCGGAAAGGCAATCCTTTTCGTACCAGATAATCAGCCAAATCAGTCGCCAGCATATCTTCGCCCAAAGCTGCCTTCATCTTATCGGGATTGAGATGCAGTGTTTTGATGATGGCGGTAACGACGGGCAGCAAAAGCACCATATTATCAACACTATCAAAGACGGCTTCCTTATCCTCTTGCAAATCTTTGTCGTAGGAGCTGGGCAAGCCTTTGAGTGTCGCCAGCAAACCGGTTAGATTACCGATAAAGCGTCCGGCTTTACCGCGTGCCAATTCCATCGGATCGGCATTGCGCTTTTG
>JACDGI010000743.1 GCA_013821665.1 Anaerolineae bacterium | reverse complement strand
ATCATGGCCTGACGTAGCTGGCAGCGTCCTTCAATGACATCTACCATGTCATACACGATGCGATTTTCCAGCCCCATGACGATGTCTAGATTTCGCAGCCCAATATCGGCATCTATTAGCACCACTTTTTTACCCATTCGCGCCAAGGCCACGCCGAGGTTAGCGGTGGTGGTCGTTTTACCAACCCCGCCTTTACCTGACGTAACCGTTATGACTTTAGCCCCCATAAGGATTCATGTTCCTTTCAATACGTCCAAGGTTCTACAATAATCTGTTCTTTGCGCACTGACGCGATTTCCGGCTTGGGCTGGCGGCGTTTATCTTGCGGCGATGTGGTTATGTATCCAGCAATACGAAGCTGCATTGGATTCATATCTAATGCACATACGACCGCGTCTTCGTCGCCATCTGCCCCTGCGTGGACGATGCCCCTGAGTCTGCCCCAAATAATAATGTCACCCACAGCAATAATTTTTGCACCCGGATTGACATCCCCCAAAACAACAACATGTCCTGCACTGTTCACCGTGCGTCCAGAACGGAGTGTGCGCTTGATCATGACACCGACTGTGCCATCTTCTTCCGGGTCGAACTCTGATTCTTCATCATCTTCTCGTCCCGGAATGGGTGTTGAGATCGTCGTTTTTAAATCGAGCGCTTGTGCTGCATCAACAGTCGTAGCACTCTCGCTCAAAACTGCCCACAATGACAATCCACGTCGTTCCAGCAATGCTTTGAGTGACCCCAGCTCATGTTTTGGAACTGGACGTTTGCCTAAATCAACCGTAATACGAGCACCTGCAAAGAAAGCACTCTGTTGATCAATACGTGCTGCCAGATCTGCTGTAATCGCCAGCCACTCTTCGGTAGGGCTTAGGGCTATCAACAACCCATCTTTTATCCCTTTAATCGCAACCGTTTGTTCTTGCATGAATGTCACCATGATAAAGGGTTAAGGAAACGCTGAGATAGATGTTAAACCCCGTTTGTAACGAATGTTGGATTGTCTTAGCCATTAACTATACCTTATTTTTAATCACGCGCTATAACACGCCCGCAATACGCCCCAAGAGAACCAGCGGCAAGAGGGTAAACGCGCCAGCAGCTAGCCAACTGGCCTCACTGCGATTTGCGAGACTTTTCTGTAACCATTGGCCTAATGTGTAAATGCCGTAGGTCATCCATATGACATGAATAACGATCATCGGTAAGAGAAGAACACTGCTGTCTTTGCCAAAGTAGACCAGACCAAACAAGACATATGAGCCATAAGCGATTAAGGTTGTCGTGCCTAAGGTTGGATACCAGCGCGACATGCGGGCAAGTCCTATAATGCCGAGCAGAACGCCGATGTCTGTAAACTGATTTCTAACCAAATTGATGAGATATATCCAGCGTGAAGCCTCGCGCCAACCGTCCCCGACGATATAAGGGATCTGTATGCCAGCCGCTTGTAAGGATGCGGCAGACTCTGCCAACCAGCCGGTTGCAACGTATTGCAGGATAAACCCGCGAATACCAACGGCGATGACGACCAGCATTATTGCCCAATACCAGCGTGGGAGATGCAGCTTGGATAGATATAAACCGACGAGCAGGGCGGGAACCAGCACAACAAACAATGGATCATTGAGGACACCCGTTAAAAGCAAGACGAGTAACCCAAGTGTATGCTGACGACCGGGTGACACTGTCTCGACAGCATCCGGGCGAGGGTTACTTGTAAAGATAACATCCATCAACAGGTAGAGTAACCATGTGTTCAGTAACGTGGTTACTCGCAAACTGCGCGGCGTGCCGACCAATACCCAAAACAAAACTGCGAAAACAATGACACCAGCGACTAGTCCCTGTTCCGTGACTTTGCCTATCCAAATGAACAAGCCTGTGACGACTAGCGCTATTAAGAGCGTTATCGCCACCAAAACAGCGAGTTTTGTGTCTTCACCACCTGTTTGTGACCAGAAGGCCGGACTAAAAGCTAAGGCCAATCCGCCGATGACCGCGAACATGAGGCCGAAACGTTGCAGGATGAGCGTTACGCCGCTAATGGCTGCTGCCATACCTAATGCGCGAATAACCGGCGTATGCCCCAGCACGATAAAGGCTAACAAACTGATTGCGCCTACCAAAAAGGCTGCTATCCACTGTTTAGCAACGATGTGTTGTTTGGAAACCGCTTGCAAATTACCCTCCTGTGGGGGTGGATGTCGGTACGGGTGTCGCTGGCAAAGGAATAGAATCGGCGGCTGGAGGCGGCGCAATACCAGCGCGTGCGTTCTTGAGCCGATAATAAGCCTCTAAGGTTTGCCGTACCATCGGCAAGGCCCATGTTGAACCTTCCACGCCGTTGTAGATGAATCCGGCAATAACGATCTCAGGATTTTTATAGGGTGCAAAAGCTATAAACCACGCGTGAGCGGGCCAACTGCCGAATTTACATAACCCTAGACCATTGGCGATGTTATCACAATACTGAGCCGTTCCGGTTTTACCGGCGACTTCAACATAAGGCAAGTTCGCTTTGGTCGCTGTTCCAACCGTGACCGCCGCACGCATACCTTGACGCACAATATCGATGTTTGAGCCGCTTACGAAAGCGGGACGATATTTATCGTTGAAGCGTAAGGGTGTACACATTTGGGCGTTGAAGGTGTAGTTCTGAGGAATAAAGACTTGATAATCGCGTATATCGCTTCCATCCTGATTCACGCTGAGATCAACGGTATTGCGATAGGTTGCGGGGTTGCAGCGGACACCATTGTAGTAAGGACTATCCGATTCGCAGATACAGTCAAGACTATCTGGCCCCTTCATAATCATATCTTCAACAAGAAGGAGTTTAAGCGTACCAGTAAGGTTATCTATATTGACGTTTCGGAGTACGTGGGGGGTGAATGGCTGCACCACTTTACCTTCAGGGTCAAGGAAGCTATCAATAATCGTGGGTTGGTAAAGCGTGCCGCCATTGGCTACGGTTGCTGCCATGCTGACGAGTTGGAGCGGCGTGACATTTACATAACCCTGACCTAAAGCCGCGTTATAGGTGTCGCCGGTTGACCAGTTTTCACCATACAATACACGTTTCCATGTGCGATCTGGCATACGACCGCGATTTTCTGAGGGGAGTTCAACCCCAAGTTCGGTTCCGATGCCATAGGCAGTTGCGTAACGGAACAGGTCTTCAATGCCCAAGCCGCCTTCACGCAAGGTCACTTTAGGAACATCGGGATTACCGCCGCCCACCTGATAGAAATAGACGTTACAACTGTTGGCAATTGCGCCAATCATGTTGATAAGGCCATGTCCATCACGCTTCCAACAGACAAAGGTCTGCGAAGCGGCAGGGTCGTTCGGTGCGTATTTGTTTTCTACCACCAGTCGTCCGGGATCGTCTAGGACGCTGTTTGGCGAAATCACGTTCTCTTGAAGCGCACCTGATGCGGTAATGAGCTTCCATGTGGAACCGGGTGGATATAGAGAGCGGATGGCGTTGTTAATCAGCGGCTTTAAGGGATCGCTGACGACTTGCTCATAGTAATTCACATCGATATTACGAGCGAACTTGCTGTTGTCGTAGCCGGGATAACTCACCATCGCCAAAATCTGCCCATTTTGGGGATTCATGGCAACGATGACACCTTGTTGGCTGACGACTTTTTTGTAAGTTGAATTCAACAAGGTAAGCTCATTTCTGAGCGCATCTTCCGCTGCTTTTTGCAGCTCCACATCAATCGTCAGCCGGACATTTTGTCCCGGTACCGGATCAACCTGTTCAAGCTGTCGGATGGTGGCACCTGCTACATCGACCTCGCGGAGTTGGGAGCCACGCTTACCTGCGAGTTCGTTATTTAAGAAGTATTCGATGCCATCGACGCCGATACGATCAAATGCTGGATCGTAACCTTGTTTAATTAGGGCTTCAGCATCCTCAGGTGGAATAGGCGCCATATAGCCTACAAG